>CAZTPB010000164.1:0-4880 GCA_964614555.1 uncultured Bacteroides sp. | reverse complement strand
TTGTTCAACAGCCGAAGAAACCGTACAATTACCATCAACAACCACATTTTCAATTGTGCCTGCAGAAATGCCGAACAAGCCAGCATACTTGATACCATCCAACGATGGAGCAAGTTGTCTGATTTGATAATTATTCCCCAAAAACGTTCCATTGAAAGGTTTGGCCGACTCTTCACCAATCGCTTTCCAAGGATGTCCGTTCATATCCAGGTGATTCAGCAACACAATCGTCTTTCCCTCAAAAGAGATTCCTTCCCTGACCAATTGTGCCAACCCGGCCAACTCTTCGGGCGAAATGATGTACATGGTCGATACCGTCTCCGAATACCAGGAAGTGTTGACGGTAGTGCCATCCCAAGGAGCAACTTCATAGTCCTGCAATTGTCCGTCCGTCTCTCCGTCTTCCCAGTTGGTTATCTCCGCTTCCAACACAGAGGCTGTTTCTCCACCTTTTGTCAGAGTTATGTCATATTTGTATTGTTTTCCCCCGTCCCATTCATGGCCTGCAGTAAAATAATGGATGGTACGCTCACCGGTAGGAAGAGACACCACTGCCTGAGCGTCTTCACACGATTGCGGAATCACAATGGCCACAGCTTCAAAAGCTGTTTCACCTCCCACAACAGGCATCGAGACCTGCTGCTGAGTGAGTTCCGGAACAATGCTTGCATCTGCCAACGAGAATGTTCCGGTGACAGAGACATCCTTCAACGTGACACTGACTCCTTCCAAATCAGCGAGGTCATATCCTTCCCCTGGCTGAATAGAAAAGACAACTTTACTCATCTGATGTTCGAATATCAGATTCTGGCTATCTGCAGATGGAGTCACTCCTGTCAGGTTTGCACTGTAAAGCAAGTCTATTTCTTCAGGGAAACGCTGGTCACTGACATCCAAAGACAACTGGTAGCCCTCTACATTGGAAAAAGGATAATAAGCTATAAAATCAACAGCACCTGTTTCTGGATAATAAAGACAATCCAGAGCTGTAGCAGGAGAAAGAGAGCCACTCGATGAAGCAAGATACTTCCGGTTCAAGGAGTTGTTTATCAAACTGGTAGCCGACAACTGTTCACCGGATTGGAACATACAGACACCTATTTCGTCTCCATCATCCCACCCGTTGTTTGTCACACGAGTAACAATCCTGCTTGTCAACTTCACTTGCAGTTTGTCTTCTTCAGAGTCTTCGTCAAACTCATAGGTTTCCATGCTGCAAGCAGCAAGCAGCAAAGAGATTCCCACGAACAACATCTTATGCTTTTTCATTTCTCCACGATTTGAAGGTTATTTAATTCGTTATTTCTGTCGGATATAGATATTGATAGGAGTCCCTGTCAAAGCCCATTTCTCACGCATTTTGTTCTCAAGAAACCGTTTATAAGGTTCCTTCACATACTGTGGCAAATTGGCAAAATAGACAAACGACGGCACACGAGTATTTGGCAACTGTGTACAATACTTGATTTTGATATACTTCCCTTTGACCGAAGGAGGTGGATAAGCTTCAATAAGTGGGAGCATCTCTTCATTAAGACGAGCAGTAGGAATACGCGTCGTACGGTTGTGGTAAACCATCTTAGCAGCCTCAAGCACCTTAAAGATACGCTGTTTGGTGAGTGCCGAAGCAAAAACAATAGGAAAATCTACAAAAGGAGCAAGACGTTCACGGATGGCATTTTCAAACTCTTTCAACACTTTATCACTCTTCTCCTCTACCAAATCCCATTTATTGACTACTACCACCAATCCTTTTTGGTTCCGCTGTATCAGAGAAAAGATATTCAAGTCCTGTCCTTCAATGCCCCGGGTGGCATCCAACATCAATATACAAACATCGGAGTTCTCTATGGCACGGATAGAACGCATGACTGAATAAAACTCCAAGTCTTCTGTCACCTTATTTTTCCGACGGATACCGGCTGTATCCACCAAATAGAAATCAAAACCGAATTTGTCATACCGAGTATAGATGGAGTCACGGGTCGTTCCTGCTATTTCAGTCACAATGTTACGTTCCTCCCCTATGAAAGCATTGATGATAGAAGACTTTCCTGCATTGGGCCTACCCACAACGGCAAATCTCGGAATCTCTTCTTCCAGAAGTTCATCACTTTTTTTCTGGAATTGACCAACAATCAAATCCAGCAAATCTCCAGTACCACTTCCACTTATGGCCGAAATACAAAAAGGATCCCCCAGCCCCAATGAATAAAATTCAGCTGAAGAATAAATCAGGTCGTTGTTGTCCGTCTTATTGGAAACAAGTACGACAGGGATTTTCGAACGCCGCAGAATAGTTGCCACTTGTTGGTCCAAATCAGTCACTCCATTCTGTACATCCACCACAAACAAGATGACATCGGCCTCCTCAATGGCCAGCATTACTTGTTTGCGGATTTCTCCCTCAAAGACATCGTCCGAATTGACCACCCAACCACCGGTATCCACAATAGAGAATTCCTGTCCGATCCACTCAACTTTGCCATACTGTCTATCGCGTGTGGTTCCAGCCTCTTCATTCACAATAGCCTGCCGTGTCTTGGTCAACCGATTGAACAGTGTAGATTTTCCGACATTCGGTCGTCCTACTATCGCCACTAAATTTCCCATACGTTGTATCCTTTCTTTATCTATTCCAAATTATAGCCAAAACTCCTCAATTCCCGTTCTGAGTTCCGCCAGTTCTTATCCACTTTGACAAAAGTCTCCAGATAGATATTTTTCCCGAAGAATCGCTCTAAAGAACGGCGTGCCTCTGTAGCCACCTTTTTCAGAGCTTTCCCCTCTTTACCAATAATAATGCCCTTTTGCGAATCACGCTCCACATAGATCACCGCATTGATACGAATAGACTGTTTCTCTTCCTTAAACTGTTCTACTACAACCTCTACACTATAAGGAATTTCCTTGTCATAATATAACAGAATCTTTTCGCGGATTATCTCCGTCACAAAGAAACGAGCCGGTTTGTCCGTCCATTGATCTTTACCGAAATAAGGGGGAGAGTCCGGCAACAATTCACGCACCCGACGCAACACCGTATCTACGTTGAAACGATTTCCGGCCGATATCGGTATAATCTCAGCCTCAGGCAATATGCTGTGCCACTCCTCTACCAAGGTAGCCAAATCATTCTGATTAGAGAGATCGATTTTATTAACAAGCAACAGGACTGGCACCTTCATTCCTTTCACTTTCTCCAGGAAATCGCTATTCTTGTCCGGCTTCTCCACCACATCTGTCACATAAAGCAACACATCCGCATCCGTCAATGCCGATTCAGAGAAATTCAGCATTGATTCTTGCAATTTATAGTTTGGCTTCAAAACACCTGGAGTATCTGAAAAGACAATTTGAGTGTCTTCCGTGTTCAGTATCCCCATAATACGATGACGGGTTGTCTGCGCCTTGAATGTGGCAATGGAAATACGCTCCCCTACCAATAAGTTCATCAATGTGGACTTGCCCACATTGGGATTTCCTACAATGTTAACAAAACCAGCTTTATGCATAATTCATTACTTAAAAAGTGACCAGTGATTAGCGACTAAGTGCATGAAACCATCCAATCCGGCCGGCCACTAGTCGTTAACCACTAGTCACTTGTCACTTTGTAGTCCGTCACTGATTTTTCATTTACGTTCAGTGCCGTCATATCCCCATTTGACATAGACTGCCCCATAAGTGAATCCGGCTCCGAATGCTGTAAATATCAGATTGTCTCCTTTCTTCAATTGCTTTTCGTAATCCCACAAACAAAGAGGCAATGTAGCCCCACTCGTATTTCCATAACGTTGGATATTCACCATCACCTTTTCCATGGGTACTTCCAGACGTTGGGATACTGCATCTATGATACGCATATTGGCTTGATGAGGAATCACCCAATCAATGTTTTCTTTATCCAATCCATTACGTTCTGCCAGTTCGGAAGTTATGGCCGACATATTGGACACTGCATATTTGAAAACCGTACGCCCTTCTTGATACAGGTAATGCATTCTGTTGTCTATTGTAAAATAGGAAGGGGGACATACAGAGCCGCCCGCCTTCATATGAAGGAACGGCAACCCTTTCCCGTCCGTACGCAGGATAGCATCCTTAACCCCATAATCCTCTGTCGTAGCTTCCAACAATACAGCAGCAGCCCCATCTCCAAAAATCGGACACGTTGCACGATCAGTATAGTCCACCATTGACGACATCTTGTCCGCACCAACAACAATAATTTTTTTGTGACGACCAGACGCAATCATACATGCTGCAGTCTCCAAAGCATACAAAAAGCCGCAACAAGCAGCCGAAAGATCATAAGCAAATGCATTCTTCAAGCCTAATTTGTCACAAAGGATAGAAGCTGTTGAAGGGAACTTATAGTCAGGAGTAGTTGTTGCCACAATCACCATTCCAATTTCATCCGGATTAACCCCCGTACGCTGAATCAGTTGCTTGCCAGCCTTACGTGCCATGTACGAAGTTCCCAAGCCCTCCTCATTGAGGATACGCCTCTCTTTCACTCCGATTCGGCTCATAATCCATTCGTCGCTGGTATCCACCATGCGCGACAATTCCTCATTAGTCAGCACATACTCAGGAACATAACCACCAACACCTGTGATTACTGCATTTATTTTCTCCATTAAAGTATATTCATTATTAAATGAAAGTAGCCGGAGAGCAATGCTCTCTGGCTATATTCACGCTACCGGATTACACAGCAGCTTCTTTTTCAATTGCCAGCTTACCTCTGTAATATCCGCATGCAGAGCATACAGTGTGGTAAACATAAAACTCTCCACAATTAGGGCAAATTGCCAATGTCGGAGCTACTGCCTTGTCATGAGTTCTTCTTTTGGCAGTTCTTGTCTTTGATTGTC
>CAZTPB010000163.1:0-4884 GCA_964614555.1 uncultured Bacteroides sp. | reverse complement strand
GTATAGGCCGCCCAGTTCTTGGCATAAATGAAGTCGGCTCCCTCAAAAGCCTTCATCTGATCATACTCCACACGGGCATTTCCCACAAACTTGGGGTCGAGTTCGTATCCCTCCGGATGGGTGATTACAAAATCATAATCAGCCGCATTCATCCACTCTGCGAAAGAGTTGGGTACAGCCTGCGGCAAGGCACGAGGATGAGGAGCCCAAGTCATCACCACCTTCGGACGGGGTGTCTTTTTGTACTCTTCGATGGTAATCAGGTCGGCAAAACTCTGCAACGGATGGCGAGTGGCTGCCTCCATCGAGAAGACCGGACGGCCTGAATACTTGATGAACTGGTTGAGGATGACCTCCTCGTAGTCATAGTTGCGGTCCTCAAAGCGGGCAAACGAACGTACACCGATGACATCGCAATAGCATCCCATCACAGGGATAGCCTCCAAGAGATGTTCAGGCTTGTCGCCATCCATGATGACCCCACGCTCTGTCTCCAATTTCCAGGCTCCCTGATTGATGTCGAGTACAATGACATTCATGCCCAGATTGAGCGCGGCCTTCTGCGTGCTCAATCGGGTGCGCAGACTGCTGTTGAAGAATATCATCATCAGCGTCTTGTTACGCCCCAATTCCACGTATTTGAAACGTTCTCTTTTTATCTCAAAAGCCTCTTGCAGGGCGGTGTTCAAGTCACCGATGTCCTGCACACATGTAAAGTTCTGCATAATCTTATAGACTATTATTATTCACTTATTCAACTTTAGCAAGTAGAATCGCCTGTGTCTCAATGGTATCACGGTCTCCTATCACACATCAATTGTCCTGCCATCATGCAAGCAGAAGTATTAAAGCTGTCCCCCTGTCTTAGGGGGCGTAGCAAGGCTCAAAGGAGGATTGACTTGATGTCAATCCGTGCCGTAGCGAGGGGAGCACAGTGCCCTGTGCGACGGAGGCCCGAAGGGAGCGAAGCGGAGGGGTAAGGGGGTGGTTCTTCTACTTCCTCACCTGTCCGTCCCCTTTGATTATCCACTTGTAGGAGGTGATTTCCTCCAAGGCCATGGGGCCACGGGCATGGAGTTTCTGCGTGCTGATGCCTATCTCGGCACCAAGTCCGAACTGTGCCCCATCCGTAAACGAGGTGGGTGCATTGGCATAGACGCAGGCTGCATCTACCCGACGGAGGAACCGGTCGGCCACCTGCTCATTCTCGGTGATGATGCACTCGCTGTGCTTCGAACTGTTCAGGCGGATATGCTCCAATGCCTCTTCCAAGGAAGAGACTGTCTTAATGGCCATGGTATAGGAGAGGAACTCTGTACCGAAACTCTCCGGTGCAGCCGGTTTCAGCAACTCTTCGGGATAAGCCCCCTGCAAAGCGGCAAAGGCCGGAGCATCGGCATAGACAAGCACACGGTGCTCCTGCAAAGGGGCACACACTGCAGGCAGATCTGCCAGACGACCGGCATGGAACACCAGACAATCCAACGCATTGCAGACACTCACCCGGCGGGTCTTGGCATTGCAGATGATGGCCGTCCCCTTCTGCACATCAGCATATTCATCAAAATAGGCATGGCAGATGCCGGCTCCCGTCTCAATAACAGGGATAGTGGCATTGGCACGGACAAACCGGATGAGGTTGCCGCTTCCCCGGGGGATTATCAGGTCGATGTAACCATTGGCATGAAGCAACTCGGCAGTAGCTTCGCGCGTAGCAGGAAGCAACTCCACTACATGAGGACTGACCTCGTGACGCTCCAACACTTCATGAATGACTTTCACTATCGCACGGTTGGAGGCATCTGCATCACTACCCCCCTTCAGCACACAGGCGTTTCCACTCTTCAGACAGAGGGAGAAGACATCGAAACTGACATTCGGACGAGCCTCATAAATAATGCCTATCACTCCGAAGGGCACACTGATGCGTGTCAGTTCCAGTCCGTTAGGCAGCACATGATGCTTCAGCACGCGCCCCAACGGTGAAGGCAAGGCGGCCACCTTGCGCATATCTGCCGCAATGCCTCCGATGCGTTCAGCGGTCAGTTTCAAGCGGTCATACTTCGGGTCGGCCTCGTCCATGCGTGCCAAGTCTTTGGCATTTTCCGCCAAGATAAAGTCTGCCTGCCGCACGGCCTCATCGGCTACTGCAAGCAAGATCTCATTCACCTTTTCAGGCTCCATCATCGCCAACTCACGAGAGGCAGCCTGCACTTGTTCAAATATCTCTTTCAGTTCCATATTGCTGTTCAAGCGGACATTCTGCTGTTTTCCGTTCGTTTTTCCGCTCTTTTTGTAGTGCAAAGATAACCTATTTTATTCAGAAAGACAAAAAAAGCGGCAATTTCATCCATTGCCGCCCTAAAATCACTTCAAATGTTGCAAAATCCACTTCAAGTGGCCATATTCAGTCTCTTCCGTTGTCCAATGTTCATTGATGGGGGTTATCAGAGCATCCTTCGGACAATTCATCACATTATATACAATGTAGCTGGTGGTAGGCGGACAGGTGTTGTCATTGAAGCCCCAGGTGATACGTACCGGGCACGTGATTTGCCGGGCAAAATTGACTACATCAAAATAACGGAGAGTCTCTATCATCTGCTTGTCCAGCTCAATGTTCTTCCCGTTGTGGAAGTGCGGATAGCCTCCTGTGCGTCCGCCGGCATATCCGGCCATATCGCTGAGGGCGGGATGATTGGCCACACAGGCTGTCACCCGTTTGTCGAGTCCGGCTGTGACAATGGCCAAAGCACCTCCCTGACTGCCTCCCTGCACGGCCACATTCTTTCCGTCCCACTCCGGCAGCGAAGTGAGGAAATCAATGGCCCGCACACATCCCAGATAGACACGTTTCATGTAGTAGTTGTCGCGGCTCTCCAGTCCGTTGGAAAGGTATCCGTTCTCACGGCTGTTGAAGGCATTGCTTATCTCCTTGAAGGTAGCTTCGTCCATCTCAGGATTGAGGCCGTGAATCTCCATCTCCAACCGGATGCATCCCTCTTCGGCATAATATTTGCGGCGCATAGGCTCCTTGATAGTCTTCACACCGGCTCCCGGCGGACAGAGCACTACGGGATAAGAGCCTTTCGCCTTCGGACGGGTCAGATAGCCATAGACTGCCTGCCCACGGTCTGTCACCTGCAACTTTACGAGATAGCAGTCTATCTTCTCCGTGGAATATTCCGGCACAGGCTTGATGGTATATTTCAAAGGGAGTTTTTTCAGTTTGTCCAATTCCTCCTGCCAGAACTTGCCGAAATCGGCAGGCAGGGTCGTATAAGGCTGCAGTTTCTCCGGTGAGAAGCCCACTTTCACATGGTGACGGTATTTCTTGCCGCCATATTCCACCGTAAATGCACAATCACGGAAACCGGGCTGTTTCATCGTGCCGATGTCCACTTTGGCACGCCCGTTTTTCAATGTCACCGTCCCTTCCGTATCAGGAGCCAGCATATCAGTACCCAGCGTATAGGTGAGTGTCACTCCGTCCTGCGGGATGCCATAGCGGTATAGCTGCACCTCTACAGTAGCCTTTTCGCCGGTCTTGTAAATCCAATCGGCATGGTCAGGAACCGTCACCCACAAGAGGTCACTACGATAGGGATAGTTTTCGGACACAGCCGACAAAAAGCACATCAGGGTCAGCACCAATGATAAAATCCTGTTTTTCTTCATTTTTTAGTGTATGTTTTTAATTTGAACGTTTTTTTCGCAATATTGTCTGCAAAAATAAGACTATTTTCCGGATGTTGCGTACCTTTGCCACAAACATTTGGTGGAAAATTGAATCAGACATGAAAAAAAAGCTATTTTTACCCCTTATGACAGCCATTCTCACCCTGTCTTCATGTGCCTCATTGAGCCGTTATCCGGGAGTGGGACGCATCAGGCAATACACCATCTGCAGCAACGACCTGCCTGCCGCATTCGACGGTTTCCGTATCGGCTTCGCTTCCGATTTCCACTATGCCAGCAAATACAAGGAGCGGCACCTGCTGAACACCGTGCGTGCTATGCAGGCCCAATCGCCCGACGTACTCTTATTGGGAGGCGACTATCAGGAGGGGTGTGAATATGTGGCTCCGCTCTTCGCCGCCCTGGCCGGAGTAAATCCCCCCTATGGCACCTATGCGGTGCTGGGGAACAACGACTATGAACGGTGCACCGATGAGATACGAAAGGCCATGCAGCTACACGGCATCCGGCTGCTGGAACATACACTCGACACTCTCCGCCGCGAAGGTGCACAAATCATTCTCTGTGGCACAGCCGATCCGTTCGACCTGAAAAGGAACGGCCACTCCCCCACTGCCGGACTGAAGGAAGAGGACTTTGTCATCCTGCTCACCCACACTCCCGACTATGCGGAGGATGCAGACATCAGCCATACCGACCTGGCTTTGGCCGGACACACGCATGGCGGACAAGTGACGCTCTTCGGATGGATTGTCCCACAGACAGGGTCGAAATACGGCAAGCGTTTCCTCACAGGACTGAACTACAACAGTCTGGGTATCCCCATCATCACGACCAACGGGCTGGGGACCTCCCGCATAAAGCTGCGCACAGGAGCACGCAGTGAAATAGTGATTATAACCCTGAGGAGAGGAATATAGTTCCAAAAACAAAGTATCTCAAGATATTTGACCATTTATTATAAGATACTTGGCCATTTATCTTAAGATACTTTTTCTATGTCCTTTCATCCGCTGATGGTGCGGATGGACAAACAGAATCCTTATTGCAGGAACGAAATCAGCACACCGGCAGCTACGGCCGAACCGATAACGCCCGAGATGTTGCTGGACATACAGTAGTTGAGCACGTGGTTCTTCGGGTCGTACTTGGTGGCAATCTCGTTGGCAACACGGCTGGCCATAG
>CAZTPB010000162.1:0-4893 GCA_964614555.1 uncultured Bacteroides sp. | reverse complement strand
AAGCTCATTACCGAGTTTGGAAGCATCGAAAACCTGTTGGCCAACACCGACCAACTGAAGGGTGCACTGAAGAAGAAGGTGGAGGAGAACGCCGAACAGATCCGCTTCTCGCGTTTCCTGGCCACCATCAAGACGGACGTACCCATCGAACTGGACATGGAGAGCCTGCGCCTGCAAGAGCCGAACGAGGAGAGGCTGCGCACCCTGTTCGAGGAACTGGAGTTCCGCAACCTGGCCGACCGCGTGCTGAAGCCGACAAGCAACGCCCCCACCCCTGCGCCCAAAAAGGCGGCGAAGAAGGAAGACTCCCCTACCCTGCCTTTCCAAGGCGATTTGTTTGCCGAATTTGAGGCCGAGAGTACGGACGAGCCAAAATATTCGACTCTCGCAGGCCTTGAAGACACCCCTTACAACTATCAACTGGCTGACACAAAGGAGAAAAGAACTGAATTATTAAGAAATTTGCGGACACGCGATTTTCTTGTTTTAGACACAGAGACCACCGGCACCGAGCCAATGGCTTCGGAATTGGTGGGCATGAGCTTCAGCGTGAACGAAGGGGAAGCATGGTACGTGCCCGTGCCGGCCGACCGCGACGGAGCGACGGCCATCGTCGGGGAGTTCCGCGACATCCTGACCAATCCCAAAGTGACCAAAGTGGGACAGAACATCAAGTACGACCTCCTGATGCTTGCCCAGTACGGCGTGTGGCTCGAAGGTCCGCTGTTCGACACCATGGTGGCCCACTACGTGCTCTCGCCCGAGCTTCACCACGGTATGGATTACCTGGCCGAAGTACTCCTCCACTACCGCACCATCCGCATCGAAGAACTTATCGGTCCCAAGGGGAAGAAGCAGAAGAATATGCGCGACCTTGCGCCCGAAGAGATATACAAGTACGCCTGCGAGGATGCCGACATCACCCTCCGCCTGAAAAACATCCTGGAGAAGCAGTTGCACGAACAAGGAGCTTACGACCTCTTCCACGACATCGAGATGCCCCTCGTGCCCGTATTGGCACAGATGGAGTTCAACGGTGTACGCATCGACACCGATGCCTTGCGCGAAACCTCGTCCCTCTACACCCGACGCTTGCAGGAAATCGAGCAGGACATCTATGCGTTGGTGGGCCAGCCGTTCAACATCTCCTCTCCCAAGCAGGTGGGCGAAATACTTTTCGACACACTGAAAATCAGCGCCAAAGCCAAGAAGACCAAAGGTGGACAATACTCCACTTCGGAGGAGGTGCTCGAGAGTCTGCGCGACAAACATCCCGTCGTGGGACGCATCCTCGACTACCGCGGACTGAAGAAGCTTCTGGGCACCTACATCGACGCCCTGCCCGCCCTCATCAATCCCCGCACAGGGCGCATACACACATCGTTCAACCAGACAATAACCGCCACCGGCCGACTCAGCAGCAGCAATCCCAACCTGCAGAACATACCCATCCGCCACGAGGACGGACGCGAAATCCGCCGTGCCTTCATCCCCGACGATGGTTGCGAGTTCTTCTCGGCCGACTACTCTCAAATCGAGCTCCGCATCATGGCTCACCTGAGTGGCGACGCCAACATGATGGAGGCTTTCCGCCTCGGCCAGGACATCCACGCCGCCACGGCCGCCAAGGTCTATAAAGTGCCCCTTGCTGAGGTCACCCGCGAGCAGCGTAGCAAAGCCAAGACGGCCAACTTCGGTATCATCTACGGCATCTCGGCTTACGGACTGAGCGACCGTATGCACGTGCCCGTGAAGGAGGCTAAAGAACTGATTGACGGCTATTTCCAAACCTATCCGCAGGTGAAAGCCTACATGGACGGCAGCATCGCCTTGGCACGCGACAAGGGCTACACCGAGACTATCTGCCGCCGCCGTTGCTACCTGCCCGACATCAATTCGCACAACGCCGTCGTGCGTGGCTATGCCGAGCGAAACGCCATCAACGCCCCCATCCAAGGCAGTGCGGCCGACATCATCAAGGTGGCCATGGCCAACATCTACCAACGCTTCCGCCGCGAGGGCATCCGCTCGAAAATGCTCATTCAGGTGCACGACGAACTCAACTTCTCCGTCCTCCCCGAAGAGCGCGACCGCGTGCAACGCATCGTCATCGAAGAGATGGAGGGTGCCTACCTGATGCAAGTCCCCCTCCAAGCCGATTGCGGATGGGGGAAAAACTGGTTGGAGGCGCATTAATAGCGCTTCCAACGAAACAGAAGTTATGCACAAATAAGCAAATTGCACTACAAAAGTGCAGAAAAGGACAAACTATTGCACTTTTGTAGTGCAAAAGTGTTATCTTTGCCTCCAAAATCACTAATAACTGAAATTATGGAACAGCTTTTCGATGCATACAGACAACTCTTGAAAGGGACTCCTACGGAATTTGTACGCTATCTGTATAGCCAAATCAAATGGAACGGACGTATGTTGGGGCTTGTCGGTCCCCGTGGTGTGGGCAAGACTACCATGTTATTGCAACATGCCAAACTTCACCTTCCAACAGACCAAACTCTGTACGTATCTGCTGACAATCTCTATTTCGTAGATCATTCACTCATCACTTTGGCTGATGATTTCAGCAAATTAAACGGACACCACCTGTTGATAGATGAAATTCACAAGTACGCCAATTGGTCGCTCGAACTGAAACAGATTTATGACACATATCCCGATTTGCAAGTCATATTTACAGGCTCTTCCATACTTGACATCTACAAAGGAGTATCTGACCTCAGCCGTCGTGCACCTATATACGAAATGCAGGGACTTTCGTTCAGAGAATACTTACACCTGTTCCAACAAATAGACACCCCGGTTTATACACTCGATGAAATACTGACCCACAAAGCTGAGATTCCGGGAATAAGTCACCCATTACCGTTGTTTGCCGACTATTTGCGACGCGGTTATTATCCATTCGGACGTGACGAAGATTTCAGACGTGAAATGGAGCAAGTCGTCTATCAGACGATGGAAAGTGACATCCCACAATTTGCAGCCATGAATGTATCCACTGGCCGCAAGCTACGCCAACTGCTTGTCATCATATCCAAAAGTGTTCCGTTCAAGCCCGTGATGAGCAAACTGGCAGAAATGATAGGCGTGAGCCGCAACCAATTGGGCGACTATCTCCTATATATGGAGCGCGCAGGCATGATTGCCCAACTGCGAGATGACACAGGAGGCATACGCAGCATTGGAAAAGTGGAGAAGGTCTATATCGACAATGCCAGTTTGGCATACATATTAGGCAATCAGGCAGCAAACATAGGCAACATACGGGAAACATTCTTCTTCAATCAAATGCGTGTCAAACATGACGTTATTTCTTCAAAATCGGCAGATTTCAAAATAGACGGATACACCTTTGAAGTTGGCGGAAAAGGAAAAGGGCAACAACAGTTAGCCGGCACATCCAACGGCTACATAGTCAAAGATGATATAGAAAATGGCTACTTGAATGTCATACCCTTATGGGCTTTCGGATTGAACTATTGAGAAACAATGTCTGTGCCCACATCTGAAATCCGTGTCCGTCAGTATGACTCCCCATGTGGCCCCCTCCTTTTGGGGAGTTATAAAGGACAATTATGTTTGTGCGACTGGTGTACGGAGGAGCGGCGTCAGCGCATCGACCAGCGAATTACCCGTACATTGGGAGCCGTATATCGGTGGGAAGAGGAGACGGAGTTGCTGACCGAAGCCGCCCGTCAGTTGGATGAATACTTCGGCATTTTTTCTTCCCTACCTGAGAAAAATATTTTTCAGACAGAGGAGAAAAAACTCCCTTGCAGGAGAAGGAGATTCGACCTCCCTCTGTTATTGGTGGGCACTCCTTTTCAGCAACGGGTATGGCAAGCGTTGGCAGAGATTCCTTACGGAGAGACCCTCTCCTACTCCGCCCTTGCCCGACGACTTGGATACGAGCGTAGCATTCAGGCTTCACAAACCAATCCTTCTCGAAATATAGATTGTGCATTATTAAAAGTATTTCCAGAATCTATTCCTTTTTTAAAATAAGGATGTTTCAATAAGAACTCCTCTTTCGATATATTGGGGTTTTTACTCAATTCTGGATATAATTCTATAAAGACCTTTTTACCTATGCTGCTGAGTCTTCCTTCAAGTTTATCCATATATCTTTAAATTTTCAATCTCACATCCTCCAAACCGGCAACACCTCTATCGTCACATCATCGCGTTGTATGGAGGTTTGTTGGTTGTGGGTGATTATCTTACAGTTGGTGCATCCCGTAAAGGCAGAAGCAGCAAGCAATCCTTTCACTTCCCGCTCTGTGTTTGACGCATCCAACGTCCAACAGACTTGCAGAAGTTCCGTCACTTGGTCGCTTCGCTGAACCACAAAGTCGCACTCCTCCGAGTCGTGGAAATAGAAAATGCGCTCGTCCTCTCCTAATGTGCGTTGCAACATCATATAGACCACGTTTTCCAACGCCTTCCCCTCATCCTCACTTCGTGGAAGCAGTACGGCCGTACGCAAGCCTATGTCGGCTATGTAGTATTTGGGAAGAGCCGTGTTCTCCTTCACCAGCGACTTGGTGTATCGGGGCACACGGTAGAACATGAAGATGTTGCAAGCATATTCAAGCCATTGGTACAAAGAATCCTTCGACACCTTCATCCCCTGCGATTTCAGCTCGTTGTAGATGGCATTCACGCTGGTGGGTTTGGTCAGATTGTTCATCACCCGCTTCAAGACGTAGCGTATGACGGAGGGCGATGCACCGATGCGGTAGTGTTCTATCAGGTCGTGAAACAACATGGTGTTGAAGTACGACTGAAGGATTTTTGTCTTCTCCGTCTCCCCCTGCGTCAAGACAACCTGGGGAAATCCGCCCTCCTTGCAATAAGAGCGGAATGCACCGGCAA
>CAZTPB010000161.1:0-4941 GCA_964614555.1 uncultured Bacteroides sp. | reverse complement strand
TTGAAATCCGTCGCTATTTGGATTCGGAAGGATTCTTGGAAATCGAAACTCCGATTTTGGTGAAATCCACACCTGAGGGAGCTCGCGACTTCATTGTCCCTTCACGTATGAATCCGGGTGAATTTTATGCACTTCCGCAATCTCCGCAGTTGTTCAAACAGTTGTTGATGGTCAGCGGTATGGACCGCTATTTCCAAATCGCAAAATGTTTCCGCGATGAGGACCTGCGTGCCGACCGTCAGCCGGAGTTCACACAGATAGACTGTGAGATGAGTTTCGTGGAGCAGGAGGATGTCATCTCTACCTTCGAAGGTATGGCCAAGCACCTGTTCAAGGAGTTGCGCGGTGTGGAATTGACCGAACCTTTCTTGCGTATGCCATGGGCCGATGCCATGAAGTACTATGGTAGCGACAAGCCCGACCTCCGCTTCGGCATGAAGTTTGTGGAACTGATGGATATCATGAAGGGACACGGATTCGGAGTGTTCGACAGTGCGGCATACATCGGTGGTATCTGTGCCGAGGGTGCGGCTACCTATACCCGCAAACAGCTTGACCAACTGACAGACTTCGTGAAGCGTCCGCAAATCGGTGCCAAGGGTATGGTATTTGCCCGTGTGGAGGCTGATGGAAACGTGAAGTCGAGCGTAGATAAATTCTACTCGCAAGAGGTACTCCAACAGATGAAGGAGGCCTTTGGCGCCAAACCGGGCGACCTCATCCTGATATTGAGTGGCGACGATGCCATGAAGACCCGCAAGCAACTGTGCGAACTCCGTCTGGAGATGGGACGCCAGTTGGGATTGCGCGACAAGAACAAGTTTGTATGCCTCTGGGTGGTTGACTTCCCCATGTTTGAGTGGAGCGAGGAAGAGGGCCGTCTGATGGCCATGCATCACCCCTTCACCCATCCGAAAGAAGAGGATATCCCCTTGCTCGATACTGACCCGGCAGCCGTACGCGCCGATGCTTACGACATGGTGGTGAATGGTGTGGAAGTGGGTGGTGGCTCTATCCGTATCCACGACTCTCAGTTGCAAGCCAAGATGTTTGAGATATTGGGCTTTACCCCAGAAAAAGCGCAAGAACAGTTCGGCTTCTTGATGAATGCCTTCAAGTATGGTGCTCCTCCTCATGGCGGTTTGGCCTACGGACTCGACCGCTGGGTATCACTCTTTGCCGGGCTTGACAGTATCCGTGACTGCATCGCTTTCCCGAAGAACAATAGCGGACGCGATGTGATGCTTGATGCCCCTGCCCCGCTGGAGCAGAAGCAGTTGGACGAACTGAATCTGGCCATCGACATCAAAGAAAAAGAATAAGAAAGAGAGAATACTACTTATATTTTAGGCACGAATTACGCGGATTAACACGGATTCTTATTCTATGCATTGATAAGAAAAACCGTGTAATCCGCGTAATCCGTGCCTAAATCTATTGTCCAAACGGTGCTACGGGGAGACTAATCTTTGAAGAGCGATTTGGCAATGCCCATTTCCAGACCGCGCAGTTCAGCCAATCCGCGTAGGCGGCCTATGCAGCTGTATCCGGGATTGGTCTTTTTCTTCAAGTCATCCACCATCTGATGGCCATGGTCGGGACGCATGGCGATAGATTCTCCGCGACGCTGTTGAAGTTCAAGAAATGCCTTCATCATACCGTACATATCCACATCTCCTTCCAGGTGATTGGCTTCGTGGAAATTACCCTCTGCATCCCGTTGGGTACTACGCAGGTGTACAAAGTGAATACGGTCGCCGAAACATTTCATCATGGCAGCACAGTCGTTGGCACTGCTTACACCGAATGAACCTGTGCAGAGGCAGAGTCCGTTGCTTGCATTGGGCACGGCATCTATGAGAACTTGAAAATCTTCGGCCCGACTCAAAATACGTGGCAAACCAAGTATGCTCATAGGCGGGTCATCGGGGTGGATTACCATCTTCACGCCGGCTTCGTCGGCTACAGGGCAGATTTCGCTGAGGAAATAGATGAGGTTGGCACGCAGGCGTTCGGGAGTAATGTCCTTGTAACGGTCCAGTTCGTGTTGGAATTGTTCCAATGTAAAACTCTCCTCCGAACCGGGAAGTCCGGCAATCATGTTGCGCACCAGCAGGTTCTTTTCGTCTTCGTTCATTTGTTCGAAGCGAGCCTTGGCCTTGGCTTTCTCTTCATCACTGTATTCGGTTTCAGCACCGGGGCGTTTCAGTAAGAAAAGGTCGAAAGCGACAAAGGCCGCACGCTCAAAACGAAGAGCACGGCTGCGGTCTGGCATTTCGTAAGCCAGATCGGTACGTGTCCAGTCAAGTACGGGCATGAAGTTGTAGGTCACGATACGGATACCGCACTTGCCGAGGTTCCGCAGGCTCTGCTTGTAGTTTTCAATGTACTGCTGGAAGTTTCCTGTCTGTGTCTTGATATGTTCATGTACAGGTACACTTTCCACTACCGACCAAGTAAGTCCTGCAGCTTCAATCATCTCTTTTCGCTTGTTGATTTCTTCCACAGTCCATATTTCTCCGTTGGGAATATGGTGTAGGGCATTCACGATGCCGGTGGCTCCGGCCTGTCGGATGTCCCAAAGGCTGACTGGGTCATTCGGCCCATACCAGCGCCAGGTTTGTTCGCAAAGTATCATAATGATTCCTGATTTGTTACATGGCAAAGACATTGAATCCTCCATCTACGACAGCTACCGTACCGGTTACGAAACTGGATGCATCGCTGATGAGGTACTGTATGGTGCCACACAGTTCCTCAGCCCGTCCCATACGTCCGAAAGGAGTCTGTCGGATGACATCCTGTCCGCGTTGGGTGTATGTGCCATCGGGATTCGTCAACAAGGAGCGGTTCTGTTCGGTAAGGAAAAAGCCTGGAGCAATGGCGTTTATACGAATGCCTTCTCCAAACTTTTTGGCCACTTCTGTAGCCATGTAGGCCGTAAAGTTGCTGATGCCGGCTTTGGCCGAAGCATAGCCACATACACGAGTCATCGGGCGGAAGGCTGCCATGCTGGAGAAGTTCACGATGGCTCCCTTCTTCTGTTCTACCATAGGTTTCAGGAATACCTGTGTGGGCATTACGGTGCCTACAAGGTTTAGTTCGAGCACCCGTTGGAACTCCTCAATCTTGAGGTCGAAAAAGTTTCCGTCTGGGCTGATGGTTGCACCGGGCATATTTCCTCCGGCTGCGTTTAACAGGGCATCTACCCGTCCGTATGCGGCAAGGATGTCGGCCAAGTTCTGCTCCAGAATCTCGCGGTTCATCACGTCTGTGGTGAGGAACATGGCCTCTCCTCCATTCTTTTTGATCTCTTCTACAATGGCATTGCCCACTTCAGCCTTACGGCCTAAGATTACCACTTTGGCTCCCTCTTCTGCCAGATGGGATGCTATGGCACGTCCTAACACGCCGGTGCCGCCTGTGATGACGACTACCTGGTCTTTTACATTGAATAGGTTCTTCATATGAATTTTGTGATTATAAGTTTCATTTGATTGCTTTGGTATGTCAATTTTCTGGCACAGACCTTATCCTGTCGGGGGCTCTGTGTCTTTATTAACTAACAATTTTATGAGTATAACTGTTTCCCCGTTCCGATATTGTTTCTGTTTGGAAAAATAAAATCTTTTTGTGTTTTGTTGCTATGATGTCGCGTGATGCTATTCCGGTCAGCTTGATTTCGGATATCAGGGTCGGGTGTTTGGGGATTCCGGTTGTAGCTACAGCTACATAGCCGGAGGTACTCCTCATTATCTTGAGTTGTTTCTTGCTCATTCCTTTTCTCCCCAAATACCTTCACTTGTCATCTGTACGCGCTTCAATTCACCGTTCTTTTGGTAGTAGAGGCGGTCAATGCACACTGAGCGGCGGAAGCTGCTTCCTGCCGTGTTGATGCCACCGTTGTGGTAAATGAAATACCAGTCTCCTTTGAATTTTACGATGGCATGGTGGTTGGTATTGCAGTTTCCGGCCACTTCGTTCAAGATGCCCTTGTACTCCCATGGGCCGTTGATGCTCCGGCTCATGGCATAAGCTGTCTTTTCGGGGAATCCTACGGAGAAGGTCAGGTAGTACCAATCTTTGTGCTTATGAATCCAAGGGGCTTCAGTAAAGAAGTCATAATCTTTGTGTGCCTGCTTGTCAGCTTGCTTGTTCTGTTGCATCAACTCCTCTTGCTTTTCAGCGGGAAGCGATGGTTGGTGTATTCCGGGTATGTCGATGGGCATCACCTCGCTGTCAAGTTCCGTCATGTTTGGTTTCAGCCGGGCATAATAGAGCTGCGTGTTTCCCCAGAAAATGTAGCCAGTCCCATCATCGTCCACCATTACTGTTGGGTCAATGTCGTCCCAGCTGATGCGCGTCCATTGGGTTGTCATGTCGTTAGTCACCAGCGGTTTTTCTATTGCTTTGAAAGGCCCAGTGGGTGAGTCGCTCACAGCCACGCCCAATGCCTTTCCGTGTATGTTCTTGTGTTCGGCTGTTACGTACCAGTAATACTTCCCGTTATGCTCTATGCACTGGCTGGCCCATGCCTGTCCCGAAGCCCATGGGAAGTCTGTTGCTTTCAGTTTGTACGAGTGTTCCGTCCATGTTTTCATGTCCGTCGTTGATAGGATACACCATTCGCGTAGGTCATAGTGTTCGCGGTTGGGTGGGCATTGGTCATGTCCGGCATACACGTATAGGCGGTCGCCATTTGCCAGAGCGGCCGGATCGCCTAAATGCTTGTATTTCACAAATGGGTTAGACGTTGCGGTAAATACCGTATCCACATCCTCGCTCTTTTGGGCCATTGCGGACAATGTGCAAGCCATTACCAAGGACGCAATCAATAGTTTTTTCATGTCGTATATTTTTAGAGTTGTTGATTTGAATAGATGTTTGCTGCAAATTTAGATATAATTTTCGATTTATATGCCAGTGAGATAAGAAAAATGT
>CAZTPB010000160.1:0-4963 GCA_964614555.1 uncultured Bacteroides sp. | reverse complement strand
AGCGAAATGTGGCAGACAGCTGTTACCGTTCGCCAGCTTCGTCCGGAGAACAACTGACAGGCATAGCGGTAAATGCTTGATAGAATCAATATGAGGTGTGTCAATCATTTGGCGCACCTCATATTTTTATATATGCAGCACAAGAAACCAAATCTTCCATAAAACAGTTATAAAATGTTCTTGAAAAAAGAAAATTTTCCCTATTTTTGCCACAAATAAGCAAACGGACAGATAAAATAGATAGAAACAAATGAAAAAAGAACTGTTATTGATGGCTGCTTTGCAGCTATTCGGAGGTGTCTGCATGATGGCAGACGAACAGCGGGAAAAGACACCGGCCTTTCCCGGTGCAGAGGGATACGGACGCTATGTGACCGGCGGACGTGGCGGTAAGGTCTATCACGTGACCAATCTCGACGATTCGGGTACAGGCTCTTTCCGTTGGGCTTGTGAGCAATCGGGATCACGTACCATCGTGTTTGATGTATGTGGAACCATATACCTGAAATCTCAGCTTAAGCTCCGCAACGGTGATGTCACCATCGCCGGACAGACTGCACCGGGTGATGGTATCTGTATTGCTGACTGGGACTTCTGTATTGCGGCTCCCAATGTGATTGTACGCTATATGCGCTTCCGTCCGGGCGAAGCCTCGCAGGGTGAGTTGGACGGTTTGGGAGGCATGGACGGGAAGAAGATTATCATTGACCATTGTTCCGTTTCGTGGAGCGTCGATGAATGTCTGTCGGTGTATGGCAACGAGCACATGACGGTGCAGTGGTGTATCATTTCGCAGAGCCTGCGTAACTCCACCCATAGCAAGGATGCGCATGGCTATGGAGGCAACTGGGGAGGAAAGGGCGCTTCGTATCACCACAACCTGATTGCACACCACGACTCGCGCACACCACGGTTCGGTAACCGTCCCACCTACGTGCAGCAGGACACTACAGACTTCCGCAACAATGTCATCTACAACTGGGCCGGCAACGGATGCTATGGCGGTGAAGGCATGAAAATCAATATGGTGAACAACTACTACAAGCCCGGACCTGCCACCGACGGACGCTCGGCCGGCAGTCGCAGTGCATTGGCCTACCGTATTTGCGGACTGGGCGTATCGGCCAAAGAAACTGACGGAAGTTATCACATTTGGGGCAAATATTATGTCAACGGTAACGATAACCCCGACCATCCGACGCTGATAGACAAGAACTGGGAAATGGGTATCTATCCGCAAATCAGTACAGACAACTGGGGCTACACGGCCACCACGAAGGACACTATGCGTCTGAGCGAGCCGTTGCCTTTTATCCATGTGACTACACACACAGCTGCAAATGCCTACGAGAAAGTGCTGGCCTATGCCGGATGTTCGAGGGTACGTGATACGGTGGATGAACTCATCGTCAGCGACACACGAAACCGAAAAGCCACCTACACGGGAGACGGTGCAGGCAATTGGCCCGGTGTGATTGACACCCCGTACGACCTGAAGCCTGCCGGTGCTGACGAAAACTGGAGTCCGTGGCCGGAATTGAAAAAGAGCTATGACTATGTGGATAAGGACGGTGATGGTATGGATGACAGTTGGGAATCCCTCAATGGTATGGACAACACGGACCCTACTGACGGTGTATTGCTCAATGAAGAAGGGTACACTATGCTTGAACTCTATCTGAACTCACTCGTGGCCGACATCACTGCGGCACAGAACGAAGGCGGAGAAAGTGAAGGATACATCGAACTGTTTAACCCGGAAGAAGGGGTGATCCCGTTGCCCGTAGAAAATATGGATTTGGAATTGGGTAAAATCACCTTGGCCGACAATGGCAAAAAGAAGGCCGTAATCAAAAGCGGTAAGGCCGACTGCTTCAGCCATAACGACCATCTGACCTTCACCCTCAGCAACAAGACGTGCGGCATCTATACCGTCAGCTTCGGGGCTGCCACCATACGCGATGACTTTAAGCTGAAGTTCAAATTGACCAATACTGCCACAGGCGAAGTGAACACCGAGCGTACTGTCACGATTGCTAACACTGGCGACTGGCAGGTCTATAAGACATACAGTTTCGACACCCAAGCAATGCCTGCCGGACGGTGGACCTTGGACCTCACCTTCATCAGCTCGAACGGACAATATACCGGCAATTTGGAGAACCTTTCCATCGCGCTGAAGCAGGAGGTGGATGCCATACGGCCAGTCATTAGCAATCAGGAAGAAGGTGTATATGAAATCTATACGATTGATGGTCTTCCTGCCGGAACAGAACTTGACAATCTGGCTCCCGGTATCTATATCATCGACGGAAAAAAGACTGTGGTGAAGTAAGCGGATTATAAATGAAAGAGACATGGTTACAAACAATGAAGTGATAGCAGCTAACAAGGCCAAATTCATCGAACTCCTGCAATCTACAAATCGTCGGGGAATAGACGAGACCATTGCACGGTTGGATGACTTGGGATTCTTTGAAGCCCCGGCCTCTACCCGTTTTCATTTGGCTTATGAGGGAGGGCTTCTGGAACATTCGCTCAGTGTCTGCCGTATGGCATTGATGGTGCGCAAGCAGGTGTTGCTTGTCCGGCCAGAATTGGAAGAGAGGTTGCCAATGGGGAGTGTCCTCCTTATTTCTCTCTTGCACGATGTCTGTAAAGCCGAAATTTATAAGCGTGCTATCAAACGGCGTAAGAACGAGCGTGGTGTTTGGGAAGATTATAATGGCTATGAAGTAGATTATTCAGAATTCCCGGCAGGGCATGGCGAAAAGTCTGTCATAGTGTTGCTCAAGTGTGGTTTGGATTTGACTGACGAAGAGATATTGGCTATCCGTTGGCATATGACAGCGTGGGATCTCCCTTTCCAAAGCCATGAACTGATGGGGTCGCTCAATGCGGCTCGCGATAAGACTCCGTTGTGTGGATTGCTACAGGCTGCTGATGGTTTGTCAGCCAATGTCATTGAGCATTAATTGGTGTAGTGATGAAGATTCGCAATATAGATTTGGGCGAACGCCCCGTGGTGTTGGCACCGATGGAGGATGTCACCGACCTCGGTTTCCGTTTGATGTGTAAAGAGTTTGGTGCGGCCATGGTATATTCCGAGTTCGCCAGTGCCGATGCCCTGGTGCGCCTGGTGAACAAGACGATGCAGAAACTGGCTATCAGCCCCGACGAGCGCCCCGTGGCCATACAGATCTATGGCAAGGAAGTGGAGCCGATGGTGGAGGCCGCACGCATTGTGGTGGAGCAGGCTCATCCCGATGTGCTCGACCTGAACTTCGGATGCCCCGTCAAGCGTGTGGCAGGCAAAGGTGCCGGTGCGGGTATGCTGCAGAATGTGCCGCAGATGTTGGCCATCACTCGTGCTGTGGTGGATGCCGTCAATATTCCCGTGACGGTGAAGACACGTCTCGGATGGGACAATGACCACCGCATCATTGTTGATCTGGCCGAACAACTTCAGGATTGCGGCATCGAAGCTCTCACCATACACGGACGCACACGTAGCCAGATGTACACCGGTGAGGCCGATTGGACACTTATCGGCGAGGTGAAAAACAACCCGCGCATGCACATCCCCATCATCGGCAACGGCGACGTCACCACCCCCCAACGTGCCAAAGAGTGCTTCGACCGCTATGGGGTGGATGCCGTCATGATAGGACGCGCCAGCTTCGGCCGTCCGTGGATATTCAAGGAGGTGACGCACTACCTGCAGACGGGCGAAGAACTGCCCCCTCCTTCCTTCGAATGGAAGATGGACGTGCTTCGTCAAGAGGTACTCCAAAGCGTTGCCCGACTGGACGAATATCGCGGCATCCTGCACATTCGCCGTCATCTGGCCGCCACCCCTCTCTTCAAAGGCCTTCCCAACTTCCGCGACACGCGCATTGCCATGCTCCGTGCCGATACGGTGGAGGAACTGTTCGGCATATTCGACAGGATTAAGGAAATGTATGGAAATGCCCCGATGGAGGGGTAACAAGCATGCAATCAGAAAAGAATGAAAATCATTTGTCTGAAAGGAGGACTGGGCAATCAGTTGTTTGAGTATTGCCGCTATCGCCAATTGGTAGAGGAGGGGAGCGAGCGTCTTTTCCTTTATCGCGACAACCGTCGGTTGAAGCAGCATGGGGGAGTGTTGCTCCCTGATTGCTTCGACATCAGTCTGCCTCCGTCTCCCTGGTGGGTGCCTCTGGTGGTCGGGGGTGTCAAGTTGCTTCGCCGCATGGGCTTGTGTGCCCGCCTTTATGATGAGGAACGGGCCGATTGCCTGCTGGTGGATGACTATTGCCAAGACAAGAAATTCATTTCCGATGTGGTCCGATATGCCAACTTCCGTTCCTTCAGACTCTCCGAGGAAAGTGTGCGCATAGAGTCGATGATGGCAGAGGAGGCCTATCCGGTGGCAGTCCATGTGCGCCGGGGCGATTATCTGCATCAGGCCAACCTTGCTTCGTTCGGCCTTTGTCCCCTCAGCTATTACCGGCAAGCTCTCCGTTACCTCCTTGACAGGCATCCCGAGGCCCGTTTCTTCTTTTTCTCGGATGATATGGATTGGGTGGTCGGGAATCTGCAGGCCGAGAATGCCGTCTATGTCCGTCTGGAGAAAGATGTCCCCGACTACATCGACCTCTATCTGATGACCCGTTGCCGCGGACACATTATCGCCAACTCCACCTTCAGCTTTTGGGGAGCACGTTTGTCTCCTCTCCAAGGAATAAATATTTATCCTCGGCGCTGGTACAGCCATCCCCAGTGGACCGCTCCGGACATCTTCCCCGATGATTGGGTGGGTATCTGAGAATCTGCCCCCCGAATATGAACCTATTGCAAAACCGACAATGAAAAAACTGACAACTCTTTTAGCAGGAATAATGGCCGCCACCACCTGTGTGGCCGAAGGGTGGCAGATCTCTGTCGCCAAGTACAAGGACGACAAGGCGTGTGCCATCAG
>CAZTPB010000159.1:0-5048 GCA_964614555.1 uncultured Bacteroides sp. | reverse complement strand
CGTGCCGAACTGTTGGGCAGATTGTAACTGACCGTCAGGGACGGATTATAGTGCAACGGTTGCAGACGCACGGTAAGCATTGGCAACAAAATCGCACCGACCAATGCAAGGCAGAGGAAGGTGACAAGGAGGGGGAAAGAACTTTTAGAGGACATTTTCATCGAATCATGTTTTCTCCGGTCTTTATCGGACGGTTTTGGGTAAAATCAAACATCGTCAATCTGCGTATTTTGTAGTAACTCAACCAGTAGTTGCGCAAGGCTGCGACATAGTTTTTCTCTGCGGTGTCCTTACGGGCCAAAGCCATGGACAAGCTGTTGATGTCCGACTTACCGATGATGAAGCGCATACGGGTATCTTCGTAAGCCGATTCGGCTAACAGTTTGGCCTCTTCGGCACTCTCTATCATTCCACCTTGCACATTGAAGGCGTTTACTGTCATCACCACCTCTTCTTCTATCTCTTGCTCCGTTTGGCGTGATGAGATTTCTACCACGTTCAAATTATTCCGTGCCATATTGTACTTGCCTTTGCGTACACCCCAGTCAAGAATGGGAATTGTCAGACTGACCGATACCATGTCCTGTTGTAATAGGTTTTGCCAGACATCCTTAAACTCACTTCCCACTTGATTGAAGCCGATGCTGGCATTCAAGCTCGCATTGATACCACTCTCCTTTTTGGTACGTTCAACAGTTTGTTTGCTTTCAAGCAGATTCTGTTTCAGAGCTAAGAATTCAGGATTGTTCTCCCGTGCGTATGCCAACGCCTCGTCCGCCGAGATAGTAAATGCTCTTGGACGTTCGGGCAGACTCAACTTCAACTTCTGTTCTTTCCCGATGTTCAGGAACGAGGCCAACTGGAACATGGCACGCCGCAACGATATTTCACTGTTCTTGAGTGTATTGTTGGCATTGATGACATCCAACTTCAAAGTTTGGAGGTCAGCTTTCGAGATGGAGGCAATCTGGTGTCGGTCACATCCTATCCTATATAAGGTGTCACACGAAGCGAGGTTCTTTACTGCCAGGTCATATTCAGCCTGTGCCTGTGCCAAGGCAAAAAAGTAGGTAATCGCTTCTTCCGAAATTTGTTCCAAGTTGTAGGTCAGTTCCTTCTTCTTCCGTTCGTACTTCAGGGGTTCTGTCAGCTTGTCCCATTTGAACGGATTGTACCCTACCAAACTTTGTGAGTAACCGATACGGAAAGGTACGGAACTGAATTGGGTATAGGGACTGTCTCCGAAACTCCGCAAAAAGTCCAGACTCGAATTCAGGTAGAGGGTTCCTCCCGTCCAATCGATGTTCTGTTTCACTGAAAGGCCTCCCGAAGCGTAATACGACTGTTGTGTTCGGAACACATCACGGTCATTCTCCGAGTCGTATCGTTGTACAATGTTCCTATTGTACTGTGCCGGTGTCAGGTTCAGCGTCAGACTCGGCAGACGGGCCGCCTTGTACGCCCTGTATTCCCAGTACCCTGACAGATAGGACCGTTGTGCTTTCACGGCCGACAACGAACTGTCTGCCGCCATATTGATGGCATCGTCCAATGTCAGTCGCAGCTCCTGTGCCTGTACGGAGGTGAACGATAAAAGCACAATATGCGATAAAATGATATGTATACGTTTCATATTTTAATATATTACCGGATTCAAAAATCAAGGGCATCTACTCCCCTCCATTCAGGGAGGGGTTGGGGGTGGGTCTCCTATATATATACCAATAAATCAGTGGTATCACAAACAGACTGACCAATGTTCCCACTGTCATGGTGGCAATCATTGCAATGGAGAGCGGCTTTTGCAATTCCGAACCGAAGTCGTTGGTAAACAACAGGGGCACCATCGCTAAGATGGTGGTCAGCGAGGTCATGATGATGGAACGCAACCTTCGGCTTCCGGCCGTGTGTATGGCTTCCATCAAAGGTACACCTTCATTGCGCAGGACATTGATCATATCCAGTTTCAGAATGGAATCGTTCACAATAATACCACAACTCACCACAATACCGATGGCACTCATCAGGTTCAGACTGATTCCAAGCAGATGCATCACCACCAAAGCAAAGCCCACGTCGATAGGGATTTCCATCAGCACAATCAAGGGTTGCACAAAACTGCCGAATTGGGAGGTCAGGATGAAGTACATCAACAATAGAGAGATGAATAACACTACCACCAATTCGTCAATCATCCGGTCATTGGAGAAGAAGGCTCCCGAGAAGTTCACCTCCCAACCATCCCGATTACCACGGAAAGATTCTCTTACCTTTTCGGTAATTTCTTTGGCATTTTCTGTTTCAGCAAAAGTATAGGGAATATATTCACCCGCAGTACCGGCAGTAATGGTTTTGAGGTCTTCCCCTAATGTTTGTGTGACAAAAGTACGTAAGGGTACACGGTGTTGTCCCATGTTCCGCTCTGTTGGTTCAATGGTTACAAATGTACGGTTCAGAATCCCCTCCAAGGTCTGTTCACCTCCTGCTACCGTAATGGGCAGGTAGTCCTGATACGAGCGTAGGGTGGCTATCTTGTTATCGCGTAGAGCCGTTTTCAGTTGTTGGATGATTTCGTTATAGGATACACCATACATCAACAGTCGCTCGCGGTTGATGGTCAAGTTTATCTGTTGCCCTGTGGCTGTCGTGGTGCACTCTTCACCTACCAAAGCCTCTATCTGCTCTTCCATCTGTTCCAACAGGCTGATGTCACTCTGTTTGGCCTTGTCCTTGTTGTGCAGCTCCACCACCAGTTCGGGTTCATTGGTGTCGAATATCCGTTCAAACACATTTTCGGGTTCATGGAATTTTACTGTAGCAAGCGGATAGTTGTTTGTTATGTTCTTATGCAGTGCTTGTTGCAACTCTTCCAATTGTTCAGGTGTAGCCGTTCGCAAGTACAGCTCCGCTTCAGTCGTGGAAACAAGGCTCTTTTCCAATAGGTATTGTTGGATACCGATGTGGGCTTGGGATTCAACTATCAGTGATGAGCTATGAGCTGCCAGTGACGAGTGCCATCCGGATGGTTCACTCGTAGCTTGTAGCTCATCACTCGTAGCTGATTCACTCGTCGCTCGTAAGAACTGTTCCAATTCCTCTACACGCTTCCGATTGTCATCCAAATGAATGTTCTCGTTCCAGTCAATATACACCGCCAGTTCTGTTCGGCTCGTCTGTGGCATTCGCTCTTTAGGCATAAGGTAGAACATCAGTACACACAAGGGGAAGGAAAGTAGGGTGAGAGCAAAAGTCGTTTTCTTGTGTGAGAATACCCAATCTATTCCACGGTCGTAGAGGATACTCACCCCCTTGTCCCTCCCTGTAAGGGAGGGGAGTGAAAAGCTCCCCATCTTACCTTTATTGTTGAAACTTCTACATAGCTTTGCCAAAGTCTTGTTTGACATTTTACTCCCTTCCCTTACAGGGAGGGGCAAGGGGGAGAGTCCAAATACAAATTTGTACAACACCGGCAACAGAATGATTCCTGTAATGTACGAGGCGGCCAATCCCACGGTCACGGCAAAGGCTTCGTCGTAGAAGATGGCTCCGGCAATACCGCTGATAAATACTAAAGGGAAGAATACGGCGATGGTGGTCAGCGAGGAGGAAAGCATCGGGGTGATTACCTCGTTGGTGCCCTGTGCACAAGCCTCCTTCAAGGCATATCCTTTATCGCGGTATTGGGTGATGTTTTCTGTCACGATGATGGCATTGTCAACCATCATACCCTCAGCCAGAATCAGTCCGGACAAAGAGATAATGTTGAGTGACATGCCGAACAAGTAGAAGAAGATGAAGCTGATGACGATGGCCACCACCATACATACACCTATCACAATGGGTGAACGCACTCCTCCCATGAATAGCACAGCCACAACAAGGATGAACAGGAAACCGAGTGTCAGGTTCTGTTGCAGATTGCTAAGTGTGTAGTCCAACAACTCTGTTTGGTTACGGCTGATACTGAACCGGATGTCCGGATTGGTCCGTTCCAATGAACGGATGGTCTTGTTCAGTGCCGATTTCATCTGTTCCATGTTTTCGTCAGCCTGTTTGATGATGGCCAGACTGACGCTCCGTTTCCCGTTATAGGTGGTAATTCCCGATTCTGCGACAGGCACCAGGCGGATGTCGGCCAACTCTTTCAGTCGCATAATGCGTCCGTCGTGTCTGAGTGGAATGTTTTCGATGTCCTCTACCGTACGTACCACGGTCGAGAAACGGATGTTGTATTCGTAGTATCCTTCCCGCACCGTCATACTGCCTGGTTCCACATTGCTGTTGGCCAAGGCATTTTCAATGTCACCGATGGTCATTCCCAGCGCATCCATCTTATGATGTTTGGGCACAATCTGCACCTGCTTGTGTGTCAGCCCGGAGATGTCCACCATGGCCACCTCTGGTAACTGTTCGATACGGCGGCGCACTACGTTCTCTGCAAAGTCGCAAAGGGAGAGGAAATCAGAGGAAGACCCTCCCCCTTGCCCCTCCACAAGGGAGGGGAGTGAATTGTCTTGCTTGTCAATAGTCTGAGTATTCACTCCTTCCCCTTGGGGCGATTGCGAGCTGGCACAGCAATCGGGGAGCTTAAAGCGACGGAGATGGTCGGGATGGGGTCCACTCTTCTCTGTAAGATTCAGATACAGCACCGGTATATCCGCTGCACTGGCTTTGATGACCCTTGGCCGTTCTGTCTCTTTGGGGAGATGGCTCATGGCTGCATCAATCTTTTCATTCACTTCGATAAAAGCCAGGTCGGTGTTTGTGCCGTGGGTAAAGCGCATACGGACAATACCAGAACCGTCGCGTGTTTCACTGCGCAAATCCTCCAACCGCCCTACTTGCATCAGTTGGGCACGCAGGGTACGCATCACGGTATTTTCCAATTCGCGGGCAGAACGGTTTTCCCCAGTCACCTGCACCGTTATCTCAGGGATGGCAATATCAGGCAACAATGATATGGGCAACGTTTTATACGTGACGACACCTACTATAAAGCAGGCAGTAAATGCCATAAATACGGCAATGGGACGGCGGAGGAGGTAGTG
>CAZTPB010000158.1:2018-5059 GCA_964614555.1 uncultured Bacteroides sp. | reverse complement strand
CTTGCGGGCAAAAATAGTGAGTGTTCTTTGTTTTTCCAAAGAAAACGGCGAGAAGTTTTCTCCTCTTTCACACTTTTTTGTATTACTTGTCAATTAGCTCCCGATACGATAATCGCCCCGAGACCTGAGATGAAGAAGAGGAACATCAGGGTGAGCAAGGTGTTTACCGTGCGGGGAGCTCCTTTGAATTCTTTCCAGACGAAGATGCCCCACAGGGCTGCCACCATGGGAGCCCCTTGTCCGAGGGCATAGGAGATGGCGGCTCCGGCCTTGCCTGCGGCAATGTAGCTCAGGGCAGTGCCGAGTCCCCAGATGATGCCTCCGAGTACACCCACCATGTGGGTGCTCATGCGCCCACGGAAGTAGTCGCCGTAGCTGACGGGTTTGCCCACGAACGGGCGACGCATCACCACCGTGTTGAACACGATGTTGCTCAGGAAAATACCCACTGCGAAGATGAAGAAGGCCGAATAGGGAGTGGCCATGCCGGGCGTGGGCGACTCGAAGTTGTCGAGGTCCATAGCAGCGGCCACAAAGCGGTAGAAGAAGGCCATCAGTACACCGGCAATGATGGCGATGACGGCTCCCTTCTTGCTGGTGCCGGCGCTGGCGCCACGGTGCATCTTGCCCGAAGCGATGGCGTTGACGATGATGGCCACCATCACGAGGGCTACGCCGAGGAAAAGGGTGAACGGGTCGCCCTTAGGGGCACCGATGTAGTTGACGATGACACCCAGCACCAGCGCAATGCCCACCCCCAAGGGGAAGGCCACCGTCATGCCGGCCATGGAGATGGCGGCCGAGAGCAGGATGTTGGCCAGGTTGAAGATGGCACCGCCGATGAGGGCGCTCACATAGTTGCCCGGAGTAACCTGTCCCAAGTCGGTGAGGAATCCGCGTCCCATCTCGCCCGTACTTCCAAGGGTGAGACCAAGAACGATGGAGAAAAGCAGGATACCGATGACGTAGTCCCAGTAGAAGAGTTCGTAGCGCCAGGTCTTCCCGGCCAGTTTCTGTGTGTTGGCCCACGAGCCCCAGCAGAGCATCGTGATGAAGCAAAGCACCACAGCCAACAGGTAATTTTGAACGATAAACATAGGTATTTGAATTTGGAATTAATAATAGTTTTTGGAGGAGTTATTTCTGGATGGTGAGGAGTTATAGGAGTTAAAGAAGTTATCAGCCCTGCGGGCTTAGGAGTTATCGCAGGCCTTGGCCTGCTAGCCAATAGCTTGACAAAATATGTAAGCAAAACATTTGGCTTTAACTCCTAACGAAGCAAAGCGAAGTGATAACTCCTCTAACTCCTATAACTTTTCCTTAAAAGTCCACCTCGCGCCTATACGGCACCGACGACTGCGCCCCCATCCGTGTCACCGTGATGGCGGCACACCGGTTGGCAAACCACACGGCATCGGTGATGCTCTTCCCCTCAGAGAGGGCCACACACAAGGCTCCGCAGAAGGTATCGCCCGCCGCCGTGGCATCCACGGCCTTCACTTGATGTCCCGGAATCTGATGGTAGTTTCCCTTCTCCTTGACAAAAGCCCCCTTGGCACCAAGGGTGATGACCACATTCTCCACCCCCTTGTGGCTGATGATGTCGGCCGCACGGGCCACACTGTTCATATCCGTTATCTGTGTGCCCGAGATGAACTCCGCCTCCGTTTCGTTGGCAATGAGCATATAGAGGTTGTGTAGGAGCGATTCGGGCAGCGTTTGTGCCGGTGCAGGGTTGAGGACGACCTTCACCCCCTTCTCCTTGGCCACGCGGGCGGCATAATCGACCGTGCGGAGCGGAGTCTCCAGTTGCATCAGCAGGATGCTGCTCCCCGTTATGGCATCGGCCGCCCGGTCAATGTCGGGCGGAAGCAGTTGCGCATTGGCACCCGAGGCCACGGCAATACAGTTCTCACCCTGCGCATCCACCATGATGAGCGCCACTCCCGAGGGTTGCTCACCATCCACCAACACGTATCGAGTCTCTATCCCCTCGGCCTTGTACTGCTCAATAGCCCGCTGGCCAAAGGAATCATTCCCCACCTTGGCCACAAAGGTCACCTCGCCTCCCAACCGGGCCGCCGCCACTGCCTGGTTGGCCCCCTTGCCACCCGGGTTCATGAAGAAATTCCCGCCGATAAGCGTTTCGCCCGGCAGGGGCAGCCGCTCCATATTCACTACCATATCGGTGTTGCAACTGCCTATCACCACTATTTCCTTGTTCATACACATTATTATAATAAGGTTATATGTCATTCATGGCAGGACTCCCTGCCACCCTACGTAACAAAGGGGCGGAGAGAATGTTCAAAAGGAAAACCGTCAAAAAAGCAAAACAAATTCTCGCAAGCTGATTTATAGGAACTCCCTTCTGGCAAAAAGAAGGAGGAGGATACACCAAATTTGGCATACTCTCCTCCTTATCGGACAATTTATTTGTTGTTTTTTCAAATCAGGTGGCAGGGTGCTTCTCCTCAAAAGACAACCTTTTTCCCCTCGCGGATATAGATTTTTCCTTTTACGGGGTATTTCATCCGGTGGCCGGAGAGGTCGTAATAAGGTGCATCGGTTTCGTCTGTCGTACGGGCGGGACGGTTGATGGATTCGGCACCTTCGGAATCATTTATGGCCGTCAGGTTGATGTAGAAGAGGTTGAAGGTGCTGGCCTTGGTGATTTCGTGTGCACCGGCCTCCAGTTCGTAGGTGATGATGTTTCCTGACTCGGCAGTCACCTTCACACCGTCGATCTTGATGTCAGGCACGGTGCCTTCGGCAAAGACAAGGGTGAGCGTCATCGGTTGGGCGATGGTGAAGGTGATGGAGGTCTTGCTCTCAATCTTCAGGCAGTCGGTGTAGGTGGTTCCTCCCACCGTGGCCTGTCCTTTGCTGTCGCTGTAGTTGCCCGTGATGGTGTAGAAACTGTTCGAAGGCTTCTTGCCGGTGAAGTGGCAGGCATAGTCGCCGTCTGCGGGCAAGGTGGGGGTATCGTCGTCGCTGCCGGTGTTGTCATCTCCTCCTGTGTCATCTCCTCCTGTGTCATC
>CAZTPB010000158.1:0-1918 GCA_964614555.1 uncultured Bacteroides sp. | reverse complement strand
TGTCATCTCCTCCTGTGTCATCTCCTCCTGTGTCATCATTGTCGTTATCATCTTCCGTGTTGCCGCCACCTTCGGAAGTGGTGCTGTCGAAGAGCCCCACGAGGGTGGGGGCATAGGCAGCGATAGCGGTCTTGAGGGCTGTGTTCACCTCGTAGTCGGTGTCATCCACGCTGTTGTCGAAAGTCCACGTGAAGTCGCCCCCCTGCATACGTCCGGCACCGTATGATCCGCAGACGATGGTGGGGATGTCTGCAGCGTCATCAGCCGTGTAGGTGTACATCTTGGCGGGGTCGGTGTCGAAGTTGTTATAGGTGGTGCCTCCCACGAGGGTCTTGTAGGTGGCGGGCACCTGTTCGTCGCGCGAGTCGGCTTCGTAGCAGTCGAAGGCTGTGGCGCTCTGTTTGTGGGTCACTAACTTGAAGTTGGCCGACTGTTCGGCATAGATGTTGCCGTAAGCCTTTATCATGCCGCCGTCTTCGCCCGAGAAGGTTCCCTTACCGTCGCCGCCCAAATCGGAGCCTTGCAGTGAGATGAGCATCGGCTTGTTGGTGTTGCGGAAGTAGTTGCTCTCTACGAAAACATTGCTGCCCGAGGTGGCTCCCACACCGTATTTCGACACGCCGTCGAAGTAGTTGTTATAGACGTGCACCGTCATGGTGCGCACGCGGGGATGGCGGCTGTCGCTGTGGTCGAACCAGTTGTGGTGGTACGAGATGAAGTTCTCGCCGCTCTCGCTCGTCATGCCGCAGAGTGCCATCTTGCCGCAGTCCCAGAAGTGGTTGTAGGAGAAGGTCATGTACTTCGAGTCCCCCTTGCAGTCCAGTGAGCCGTCGCCCTTGGCCTGGTCGCTGTCGCCTCCCGTCTGTCCGTAGAAGAAGTCGATGTTGTGCACCCAGCAGTTGCTGTTGTCGGTGTCGATGGATATGCAGTCGTCCATGCAGAGCATGATGGCGAAGTTGCGCAGCTCCACGCTCTTGCAGTTGCGCATCAGGATGCCGAAGCCGCGGATGGCGGCATCGTTGCCGATACCCTCCAGGGTGATGTTCATTTCGGCGGCGGCATTCTTGCCTTTGATTTGCAGTCCCTCGGCACTGCTGGAGAACTTGTCCATGTCCGCCGCCTCGATGGTGCCGATGAGGCGGATGGCCAGCGGTGTCAGGTCATAGCCCTTCTGCTTGGCATCGATGATGGCCTGCAGGCCGGTGAAGGTCTGCGTGGTGCCGTTGCTTTTGGTGGCGATGTCGCAGGTCACGGTCTTGGCCGTGGCGGCGGTCACATAGAGCACCTTGGCTCCGCTTTTCAGCGAACCGTCGTCGTTGTAGGCTCCCACGCCCTGGTGGTTCAGGTGGGCAAATCCGGCCCGGTCGTGTGCCCGTGCGGTGAAGGGTTCCGTCTCGGCCGTTTCTCCCTCGATGGGCTGTCCGTCAGCATCCACGGCCACCACCTTGAAGCGGTATCCGCCCGCCACCAGTCCCACGGCATCGGCCCGTCCGTAGGTGCCATAGTTGCGCACGAGCTGTGCGTCGAGCTTCTTGTAGTCGCCCCCGTCAGGTGCACAATAGACTTGATAGGAGGAGGCCCCTTCCACCGGAGTCCAGGTGACGTAGCCCGATTCATACCATCCGCCTGTCTCGTTGATGGTGAGTGCATGCAGGGGGGCTGCCAGTGACAAGCAGAGTGCTGTCAGCAGGGATAATCTTTTGTCAGTCATAATCTTCATGGATTTAATCTTTTTTAGTATGTCGGGTGCAAATGTACAGATAATTTTTTGGAATCAGGTGTATTAGTGGGTGATTTTTGACTGCCACCTTAGATTTTGATGTTATAAGGGAGGTTCTATAAATTAGTTTCTTCGTTTTTTCAGGTTGGTTCTCTGCTTGGACGCTTTGCTTGTCTTTTTGGTCTTTTCCTTCTTATC
>CAZTPB010000157.1:0-5105 GCA_964614555.1 uncultured Bacteroides sp. | reverse complement strand
GGCATCCACATGATCATTGCCACCCAACGTCCGACCACCAACATCATCACAGGTACCATCAAAGCAAATTTCCCCGCCCGAATGGCATTCCGTGTGGCATCGATGATTGACTCGCGCACCATCCTCGACCGTCCGGGAGCCAACCAACTCATAGGTAAAGGAGACATGCTCTATCTGCAAGGACAAGACCCCGTGCGTGTGCAATGTGCCTTTGTTGATACGCCCGAAGTGGAAAATATGGTAGCACACGTAGCCACTCAACAAAGTTATCTCAGTGCCTTCATGTTGCCAGAACCTCCGGTGGAAGGTGGCGACGGCGGTGGAGCAGCCGATGTAGATATGAACAAGCTCGACCCGATGCTGAAAGAGGCCGCACAGATAATCCTCATCCACCAAAGTGGAAGCACCTCGCTCATCCAACGCAAATTGTCGCTCGGATACAACCGTGCCGGACGCATCATGGACCAGTTGGAGCACATCGGTGTAGTAGGGCCGGCACAAGGCAGCAAACCACGCGATGTACTCTGCCAGACAGAAATGGACCTCGACTTGATATTCAATAACTTAGGATAAATGAGAATAAAAAACGGAACATTGGCTCACCTGCTTACAGGACTTCTCTTATGGTTGCCCCTCCTTCCATTGGCTGCACAAAAAGAGACTGAGGCCAAGGATATACTTGACCAGACAGCTTCCACCTTCAAAAAGGCAGGAGGCATAAAGGCCGACTTCACCCTGACGACCTACAGCCACGGCACTCCACAAGGAGAAATGAAGGGCTGTATCCGCCTGATGGGCGACCGCTTTCGTCTGGACACTCCTGAAGTCATCACTTGGTTTGACGGAAAGACTCAATGGAGTTACCTGACCGCCAACAACGAGGTGAATGTGGCCACACCTACACGCGAAGAACTGCAAAGTATCAACCCGATGGCTTTTCTCACCATGTACAAGCAGGGATACGCCTACCGCATGGGCACTACGGAGAACTACGCAGGGAAAGCCGTCTATGAGGTTTCACTCACGGCAGAAGACTACGAACAACAGATAGCCCACCTCACCCTCTACATCGACCGTAGCACCCGCTTCCCTATATATATTAAGGTAAAGGAAGCCGGACAAAGCTACAATGTCATCACCGTGAGCAACTACACCTCAGGGGAAAAGTGGCAGACAGAAGATTTCCGCTTCAATTCGGAACAATATCCCGACGCGGAAGTTATTGACCTCAGATAACAATATTCAAACATTAAAATATATGACAGAAAGAGTAAGATGCCTCATCATAGGCTCAGGCCCTGCCGGATACACGGCAGCCATCTATACAGGACGTGCCAACCTGAACCCCGTGCTTTACGAGGGACTACAACCGGGTGGCCAGTTAACTATCACCACCGAAGTGGAAAATTTTCCAGGCTATCCGGAAGGTATCGGTGGCACCGAACTGATGGACGATCTGCGCAAGCAAGCCGAACGCTTCGGAGTAGATATCCGCACGGGGATAGCCACAAAAGCCGACCTCAGTGCCGCTCCCTACAAAATTACCATTGACGACGAGAAGGTGATCGAAGCAGACACCGTGATTATCTCCACCGGTGCCACTGCCAAATACCTTGGTTTGGAGGACGAACAAAAATATGCAGGTATGGGGGTGAGCGCCTGCGCCACGTGCGACGGATTCTTCTACCGAAAGAAAGTGGTAGCTGTGGTAGGCGGTGGAGATACAGCTTGCGAAGAGGCCATCTACTTGGCCGGACTGGCAAGCAAAGTCTATCTGATTGTACGCAAGCCCTACCTGCGTGCCAGCCAAATCATGCAAGACCGCGTGATGAATAACCCCAAGATTGAAGTTCTCTTCGAGCACAACACAGTGGGACTCTTCGGAGAAAACGGAGTGGAGGGTGCACACATCGTAAAGCGTATGGGAGAAGCTGACGAAGAGCGCTATGACATTGCCATCGACGGTTTCTTCCTTGCCATCGGGCACAAACCCAACTCAGACATTTTTAAGGAGTGGATAGATACCGACGAGGTGGGCTATATCATCACCGAGGGCGCCTCACCACGCACCAAAGTACCCGGCGTGTTTGCCGCAGGCGATGTGGCCGACCCACACTACCGCCAAGCCATCACCGCCGCCGCCAGCGGATGCAAAGCCGCTATCGAAGCAGAACGTTATTTGTCCGAGCATAACCTTTAAATACAACTAAGTTTGCCATTTACCATGTACCATTTCGTGTGCCGTATGGCAAATGGTACATGGTAAATGGTAAATTGTACATCTGACTTATGCGTTTTACACAACTATACAAAGAACTACGACAGCACCAGCATTTGGCAGACAAAAGGAATCCGATGTTTGAGCAAAACCGCTTTGCCAAATATTTTATCTACAGCATGATTGTTTTCTGGGCGGCCTATATGTTGTTTATCGGCATCATGCTTCCCTTCGCCTTCATCGGAATGTTTCCCAGTATGGAGCCTTACCACATCCTCAATCAGGGAGCAGTCTATCTGCTCCTGCTTGACTTCATCACCCGCTTTTCCTTTCAGAAGCCTCCGGTTCAAGAGGTAAAACCCTATCAGTTGCTTCCTGTACCACGCAACCGAATCATGGATTTCTTCCTGTTGCGTTCGGCCATGAACGGATACAACCTCTTTTGGTTTTTCCTCCTTGTGCCCTTCGCCTTCCTCTCTCTCTTCCGTTTCTATGGTTTTGAGGGAGTAGCAGGTTTCCTTGTAGGATGGTGGCTGCTCGTCCTGCTCAACAACTATTGGTATCTGCTGTGCCGCACACTCATCAGCGAACGGGTTGTCTGGTTGCTACTTCCCGTAACCTTTTACGCGCTTTGGGGGATAATGGAGTTTTTACCCGATGGGCACCTGCTCAGCCAATTCAACATGAATTTCCTGGAGGGCTTTTTCCTCTTCCAACCGCTCACCTATGCAGGAGTGATTGCACTCATCGTAGCTTTAGCCTGGGTTGTACGGAGTTTGCAGACATACTTTATCTACAAAGAGTTAGGTGTCACAGAAAAGAGCGAAAACGGTTCGTTGAAAAGCGTCTCCGAATACCGTTTTCTCGACCGCTTCGGTGATTTAGGTGAATATTTCAGGCTGGAAATCAAATTGACAATGCGCAACAAGATGGTACGCGGACAATTCATTCTCGGCGTAGTGCTAATGGCGATTTTTTCGTTGCTGCTCAGTTTCACGGAGGTATATGACGGCAATTTCATGACCAGTTTCATCTGCATCTACAGCTTTGTGGTGCTGGGTGTGATGACCCTGACCCGCATCATGAGTGTAGAAGGCAATTATCTCGACGGGTTGATGAGCCGCCGTGAATCAATACTCTCCCTTTTACAGGCCAAATATTTGTTCAACTGCCTGATACTCATTGTACCTTTCCTGCTAATGACTCCCACTTTCTTCACCGGCAAAGTAAGCCTGATGATGGCTTTGGCTTTTGCCCTGATAACGGCAGGCCCTGTTTATTGTATGCTCTTCCAGCTGGCCGTCTATAACAAGAAAACTATCCCGCTGAACACCAAACTGACGGGCAAGAACAGTGGAGGCAACTTCTTGCAGTCGCTTTTGAGCAGCTGTGCCATCTTCCTGCCCATCGTAATCAACAGTATCATGTGTGTGCTGTTCGAGGACGAGACCGCCTTAGGCATACAGGCCGCTATCGGAGCCGCTTTTGTCCTGGCCTCTCCCTGGTGGCTACACAACATCTACAACCGCTTCATGCACAGGCGTTATGAAAACATGGACGGATTCAGGAACTCCCGATAAACCCCAATAATAACAAGAAAGAATATGGACATCAACATAACAGACTTAAAGAAAAACTTCGGCGAGAAGTGCGCCATCGACATCAAAGATTACACCATCCCAACCGGTACATTACTGGGATTGGTCGGAAACAATGGAGCCGGCAAAACCACCCTCTTCCGCCTGCTGCTCGACCTACTCAAAGCCGACACAGGCAACGTAAGATTTACAACTGACACAACCCAAATAGATCCTGCCATGTCAGAAGAGTGGAAACTTTTTACGGGGGCTTTCATTGACGAAAGTTTTCTTATTGACTACCTCACACCGGAGGAATACTTCTACTTTGTAGGACGCGTTTACGGACTGGACAGACAGACGGTGGATGAACGTCTGATGCGTTTCGAACGCTTCATGAATGGTGAGGTAACCGGACATAAGAAACTCATCCGTAACTTTTCGATGGGCAATAAGCAAAAAGTGGGTATCATTTCGGCCATGCTCCATTACCCGCAAGTACTGATACTTGACGAACCGTTCAATTTCCTTGATCCCAGTTCGCAATCAGTCATCCGCCACATCCTGCGAGACTACAATCATGAAACGGGTGCCACGGTCATCATCTCCAGCCACAATCTCAACCACACCACCGACATCTGCCCGCGTATTGCCCTCCTGGAGAATGGCCGCATCCTACGCGACATTGACAACACCGAAGGTAATGCAGAAAAAGAACTGGAAGCTTACTTTGAAATCAATGACTGACCGCCTTACACTTATCCTCTTAGCATTGGCAAGCATTCTCCTCACCGCCTGCCGGACGTCAGCACCCGCTCTTGACTACCAAGAGTTAGCCAAGGCATCGGTCACTTTGGGAATGGACATTGCAATGGACGACAACCACGCCCTCTACATAGAGGCCGCCCGATGGATAGGTGCCCCTTACCGTTCGGGAGGAGAAAATCTGCAAGGTGTGGATTGCTCAGGACTGACTTCACAAATTTATCGCAAAGTCTTCCATACCTCACTAAAACGCAACAGTGAAGAACAGCGTCGTCACAATTGCCGCAAAATAGCCAAAGGCAGTCTCCGCGAAGGCGACCTTATCTTCTTTCATAATGGGAAACGGCGAAAAAGAGCTTCACACGTCGGCCTCTATCTCAAGAACGGGCACTTCATCCATGCAAGCAGCCGAGGAGTAGTGGTAAGCAACATCAACGAAACCTATTACCGCCAACATTGGCTTTCTGCAGGTCGGGTGAAACAGTAATTTCTAACCGGCCATCAATGGTTATACACAAATCCCCCGCAACCGGAAAAGTATCTTG
>CAZTPB010000156.1:0-5109 GCA_964614555.1 uncultured Bacteroides sp. | reverse complement strand
TTTGCACCGTTTTTATAACCTCCTTTCTTTTTTTGAGAGGAGTGAGTGTGTGGATGGGGAGAGTTCTTCGGTCAAAAAAGGAAACATCTCTCCATTCTTTTTTTGCCTGTCCGATTGATTCACTTACAAAAGTAGGGAATCCCCGGTTCACAGCCAATCTTTTCAGAAACTTTTTCCAGCCTTGGCTTATTACATTTTTTGGTAAGAGTAAAAATCCCCATTCCAACGGAGACTCATGGGGAAAAGAGAATCGTTATACCTCCTCACACACACGCATTTCCATGCCTTTATAAACCACGATGACTTTGTGCAGGGTGGTGTGGGCGATGTTGTTCTGCACCTGTTCGGTGGCTGCATAACGGTTGGCTTGAGCGATGGCCTCTTGTCGGAGCTGTTCCACCCGCTCTTCTGGGTCTTTGCCCTTGGCGTATTTCAGTTCAATGATGTAGCTGTGCTCCATGTCCTTGTAGATTTCGGTAAGGGGGAGCAGGAAGAGGTCGGCATATCCGGCCTGTGTATCCATCTCTGAGACAGGTCTGTAAAACTTGTTCTGTGCCGTCATGGCCAGTGTGAAGCCGTGCACGAATGCTTCTCCTTTCTGCTTGTCTCGCTGCGAGGCATATGTGTGCAGGCAGTCTGCAATGTAGCCGAAGTACGATTGCCAGTCGTTGTCATAAGCCAATTGGGAAGCCAGCCTGCCCATTTGCCAACGGTCGAAATCCAGTGAGGCATCTTTGTAGTTATCCAGCAGGTAGGAGTATATCTGTTCACGCACCACCTGATTGGGGATGACGAACTTAGTATCTCCCCTGTAAGTTCCGTCGATGGTGAGCATACCGAAGTAGTAGAGCAGGCTCACAAAATTGTCCGGGTCGGAAATTCTTTCTGCAGGAAATCCCGTCTTCAGTCCGCCCGTGATGAAACCATGTTCCACCAATGTCTGTATGGTGGAGGCATCATGTGCAAACTCCTTGTCCTTGCGGATGAGCATACGCAGCTTGTTGTAGTCCACGCGGATGTTGTCTTCCACCATGTTCTTAGGGAGAGCCCCTTCATAATCGATATAGTTGTAGAGGAAATAGAGCACCATACAAGAGTTGTACATAGTAGTCCGTCCATAACTCTCTTCTGCAAAACAGTAGTTGTCGTACCAAGGTTTCATCAGTTCGATGAGTTCATCGGTCGTATGTTTGAACTCGCAGGTCGTGCGGTAGTAGTCGAGCATCTCCCGAACCTCCTTTTCCGTGAAGCCCACCATCTCGTCGAAATGCGGGTGGGTGGAGTAGTTGGTGCCGATGTTGAATCCGCTCGTCAGGTCATCCATTGTCACGGGACTTACACCGGTGACGAAGCAACGCCTGATGGAGGAATCCGTCCCGCTCTTTACTGTATCAAAGAAGGTGCGCAGATACCCTGTACCGTGCGTCTGTGCCATGTAGTCATCCATGTGGCGATCGTCAGAGAGTATTTTGTTGGTGAAGTGGTCATACTCATCAATGAAAAGATAGATTTGCTGATTTGCCTTGTCACATTCATCAATCAGTAGTTGTAATTGCTCCACGGCACCGTTGCGGAGCTTCAGCCTATCTTTGATTCCTTCCGGTAAAAGTGAGGCGTAAACATCACAGAATGATTCAAAATGAATACTGCAATGTGCATCCAGCGAAGCCTTGTAGGTCGTCAGTTCACCACTCACTACCGAAAAGTTGAGGTGGATAATCAGATAGCTGTTCCGTTCCGGCGTAGGATGGTTGCCAATGTACAACCCACCATACCACTTTTCAAATTTGTCTGCACTCAGAATGTTATAATAGTGCTTCAGCATCGACACGGTAAGGCTTTTCCCGAACCTGCGTGGTCGGATGAAGAAAAAGAAACGGTTGGCATTCTCTATTTTTTCAATAAAGCGGGTCTTGTCCACGTAGTAGCAGTCGCTCTCGCGGATGTCAATGAAGTTCATCATCCCGTAGGGGATGCGCTTGCGATAAAGTTGTTTGCCTGTCGGTGTCATAATGCATTCTCTTTATGTCGGTTGCAAAGGTACAAACTTTCTGTGATAAAACAAGGTTCAGTCATTTAAAAGTTCTTTTGCCCTCTTTTTCATCTCTTCTACTGCTTGCGAGGGAACCTTTTCTTTCGTGCTGATGATGCGTTGTGCCAACTCTTTTGCCATCTCCATCTGCCGGCAATCGGGTGAAGCATACATCTCCATTTCCAAATAGAGCGGATAAATGCGGTTGGGCAGCCGGTCGTATGCCCGCCTGTATAGACGGGCCGCACGGTCAAACTCCCCCAATGCCTGTTGGTTCTTTCCCTGTATGTTGATAATCATCGGGTCGCCACACAACCGTTCAGCCTCTTCCATGATGCGGTTTGATGCCTCGTATTGTCCCGATTGGTGAAGCGCCCGCCCGTATTCAAACAAAAAGTTGTGGTTCCATCTCATTCTTTCGTACAACGGGGCATAGTCTTCGCAGGCCGTGGCATACGCTTCCATGTGATACAGTGTGCGCACCATCCTCCACTCTTTGGCCGCCTCGTGGCGCGCTTGCCAGACTTCAGATTGCTGAAGACCTTTTAGCGGTATATACAGACACAGAGGTACAGAGACAATCCACAATCCCCGCAATCTGTCGGATTTATACCTGAGATACGAACAGATTGGCACCGTCACCAATACCACTACAGCCGCCAGAAAGTCCGGCAACTGTAGCGGGTACGACGAAAAGGCAAACACGGCCACAGCCAATAGCGCCCCGGTAACCCCATAAGCTTGCAGGCGTATGGCACAGACAACTGCCGCGATGCCCACTGTGAGCAGGAGAGCCAGTCCGCCCCATCCGTACCTCACCGCCATGGTCAGGTATTCGTTGAATGCATGGTCAGGAGTTCCTGCCACATAGATTTCCCCCGGACTTCCTTTTCCGGCAGCAAAATACCGTTCTTGCGCTTCGGCGTATGCCGCTGGGAATCCCTCACTGCCATATCCGGTCCATGGCTGTTCGGCAATGGCTTGGCAGGCTATCTTCCACATCAGCAGTCTTCCGTTGGCCGAATCTTCTTTCAGATGAAAGGCTCCCCATCCTATGGCCGCCAATGTCACCAGGGTTGCTCCTGCCATCATCAGCCTCTTCCTGCTTCGGAGAAGTTTGTGATTCCAAAATTTCTCCCTGCTCCATCGGTGCATTCCATAGACGGCCACACCTCCCGTCGTTGCAGCTATCCAGGCCGAACGGCTCATACCGGCAGGTAGCAGCAGCAGGCTGAGGATAAGGGTGAGGAGAGCTACGAGTGAATCATGCGACACTTGTAGGGGCAGATCGGTGTGTCTGCCCTGATTGCCACTGTCAGACGTATCCGGGCGGACACACCGGTCCGCCCCTACGGTGGGCATGCCGGGTAGTTCACTCGTAGCTTGTAGCTTATCACTCTTCACTAAATAGTGTACCGCCAACGGCACCCCCATAGCCATGAATCCGCAAAAAGGCCCCGGGTTGAGAAATGTTCCCGTGAACCGGTAGAGTGCATGATTGGATATGCCGTCTCCATACAGTTGTTCCAGAGCCACCACTGCCTCCCATATCACACAGCCCATCAGCACCAGACTTGCCACATCGGGTAATATCTTCACAGACTTTTGGGGACACATCAAGACTGCCACCCATAGAACAACCGCCCCTATGCCTCCATAGCGGTAGAGCATGGCCCATCCTCCTGCCTGTCCTGCATCTGCATTCAATGCCGGTCCGTCTGCAAACAACGGTTGCAGGAGGAGGAATAATGAGATGATAAATGAGATGATAAAGGTCAATAATAATGTGGTTTTTGGCATAAAGTAGAGATTCTTATTTTAAATCCTCAATTCTAATTCTTGCAATATTGATAGTATAATCATCGCTACTTCTTAAAAAGAAGTAAATAACATTGTTCTCAACAAAGTAAACCTCTTCAAAACTTTTAGGCAATAGGTATTCTTTCATGTTAAAAGTTCGTTCGTTGAACAATATTAAATAGGAATTCCTGTATTGTTCGGACTCATTTTCATCCTGTATATCATTATGAATGCGGAAATAGCAATTTGTTTTTTTGTCAAAATACGTTTCTCGAAATCGCAACATATTGCTGTCGTATTCGTATTTTCTTTGATAATTTCGGGAACCGATCGAAATGCTTTTAGCTTTATTGTCGGTTTGTTTGCTATCCATTTTGTATATTTGTGTTATCTCGTCGGATTTATTATAGACATAGATACTTGAAGTGAATGGAAAATTGTATATGAATCGATCTTCATATTCATTTATATAGGGATAGATCATAAGAAGATAGTCATTTAAACATCCGCTCAATTCTTGTGGATATTTAATCGGATTCGGTTTTACTTTTTTCTCAAACAAATCAACGCTCAAAGATAAGGTATCGTTCATCGATGGCTCTTCAAGTGAATAGATTGGAAGACTGAGATTATTTCCATTCAGTTGTAGCTTAGGCATATTTCCACCTGCATAAATTCCCTGTGGCATGATGCTGTATCTTTTCTTAGCGAGCAGTTGGGACAATCTTATTTGATTGATGATTTTCCCATCTTTTCGTGACATTACTTTTATGACATTCGTATATTCAGTAAAAATAATGACGGAATCATTTAATGCAAATTTGGAAAAATTGAATACAGCATTAGGCCCTTCTTGCTCGATTGGTATAGATTTTTGAGGCTTTTTGTTTGTGATGTCAAAAATATCTATGCTATAGGTCTTATGATTAAATCCTGCAAAAAATAGAGTGTCTCCATTTCTGTAAATGAAGTTCCTTACATATTTGTGGAGATATGGATAATCGATATTGATTGAAATGGAATCATAAGCCTCTATCGTTTTTAATCCAATTACGCCCTCTTGATTCGAGCATGATGTTATAAAGAACATATAAATCACATATAAAAAAACTGATCTTTTCATAATTGTATTTTTGTATAGGATGGCACATGGCCATCCTACAATATTGAATTAGTTTACTAACAATCCTCTTTTATTACAGACCCGGAGAATGTATAGGACAAAAGGGTGTTCTCTTCATCTCTTTTATGGCTCTATGGTTTTACAATCATTTATC
>CAZTPB010000155.1:0-5195 GCA_964614555.1 uncultured Bacteroides sp. | reverse complement strand
CCCGAAGTAGCCGCAAAGATAGGGGTGCTCTTTACGTTTTCTTAGAGGAAAGATACAATCCTTTCTTATATCTTTTACCCCACAAAACAAAACAGATGACAGAGGAAAACTATCCTTGTCATCTGTCTTATCCGCCTTCACAATGAAAAGGCAGCTTATACCCTACCCGACTTTCTTCCCCCACAGAGTCTTCTTACCGTTGGTGGAATAGCCGCCATAGACGATGGTGACTTCACGGGGACTGGCCTCCCAATCGACTTCGCGCGAAAGGCAAAGGGAAAATGTACCTGCGGGACAGACGAACTTCAAAGTCTGATTGTCGGCATTGAAACTCCAAGTGCCGGTGTAGCATCCGGAGAGTGTGCCGTCTGCATTCAGAGTGAGGGAAGATGAGGTCTTCTGCTTACCGTAGCTATAGCTGAGGTCGATGTTTTCCCATTCACCGACCAGTTCGCTCTCGATGATAGAGGGCTGAGGCACACCGGCATAGCGCTCGGGCATCACAACGGGCCATCCCGACTCTGTCCAGCGGATGTTGCGCACATGCCCCATCATCAGGGCATTAGAATAGGCATTATTGTTGTAGTTTTCAGGCAAACGGGCCTGCGAACAATAGTACCAGTTGCCCAACCCATCACTCCATACGGCACAATGTGAGAAACCTACCCAACCGCTGACGGTACGTGTTGCGTTCGAAGGATTGAACTTATAGGGATGAGTCACCACGGGATAACAATCGCCACCAGCGGTGATGTTCGTCCCGTCCATGCCATAATAGGGGCCTGTGATGCTCTTGGCACGCGCCACACGGGTGTTGTAGGCTACGGAAAGTTCGTCGTAAGCCATGAACATATAATAGTAGCCTGTCTCGGGATTGTAGATGACCTCAGGCCCTTCAGAGCCTTGCCAACGGTTTCCGGACGTACGGGTGGCCACTTTCGTGCCGTAGCGTGTCTTGTTTCCTGTGCCTATCAGCCAGGGCTCACCCGGCCATTCGGGAAGTTTCCCGGTCTCGGGATCGAGCTGTACGGCGGCAAAACCCGAATGCCATGAACCATAAATGAGCCAATGCTCACCTTCAGGAGTGATTTCATAAGTAGGGTCTATGGCATTCCACCGGAAATATCCTGTCCAATTGGAGGTGCTGGGACGTGCATACGCATTCTTTGCCTTGTCACTGCTGCTACAGATGACATATCCCTTGTCTTCCCACTCATTGGAGGCCGGGTCGGTAGTCTCCATCATGCCGATGTAGGCACGTTCGCCCCAACTGCCGTCGAAGTCGTTGGAAGCTGCCTGATTGCCGGTCTTGATGTAGTTGTCAATGATGACGCAATAGTAAAGGCGGTAGAGCCCGTCGCGCACCTTGCGTGCCACAGGTGCCCAATAACCATATGCAGGAGCATTGGTGGAGGTGCTGCCCAACAGGGGAAGCCCCATCCGTGTACGCACAGCATTGCAAGAGTCGAGCACCCATGAAGGGGCATCCCCTTTCATGGCAGGGCCGAGGATAGTCCAGTTGACCATATCTTTCGAACGGCGTGCCATATAGTGTCCTCCGGCCTGATTGTGCGCATTGCCGTATGAGGCATCCGTCTGATACATATAATAATATCCGTCGTCAGCCTTGAATACGGTAGGATCGTGCACATTGGCAAGATTCCATCGGGCACGGCTATTCCATCCGCTGAGCGAACTGTAGTCATCGGAATAGGCAGGGATGGATTTTTTGATGAACCAGGCCAACTCTTTCTCCAACAAATCGCGAGGTTCTTCAAATGAGATGCTGTCAACATATGTAAGTTTGGCTTTCCATTCATCCCCAGTTGTGGTGCGGACAACCAGACTGTCTGTTTCATAGCTCGCTCCATGCTGTATCAGCAAGTCTTCGACAACACGCCCCTGAATAGGAGTCACCTTCCGAAGATAACGGTACTGATTGATGTAGATGGTTTCAGGATTTTGTCCGTACATCCCCAAACATCCTAAAAATACCGCAAATGCCATTATCAAACGATTCTTCATCATTTCACGATTTTACAAGTGACACCTTCTGCTCTGACCAGATATATCCCCTGCCCTATCCCGTCCATGGGCAAAGCTTCTCCCGTAACGACCAATTGCTTCACCAGCCGGCCATCCATGGTATAGACGGCTATAGGTGTGCCGGAAACCAGATTGCCCGTATGCAACAGCCCATCCTGCCAATAGATTTTCCCGACAGGCGTCTGCTCCAACCGAATATTGTCGGCATATTCGCTGAAATAAAGACGCCCCACCCGATTGAGATCAAAACTTTGCATACTGCCGTCCTTGGCATGGACATTCAGCAACTGTCCTTCAGCACTCAGGCTGAAGGTGAGGCTGCGAAGCTGCGAAAGGCTGCCGACATTGACGGGTGTCTCAGCCAATGTTTCGAGTGGTGCTATGTAGAGATATGACCCTTCCGGAGTGTCTGCCATAACAGACAATCCGCCGATACACATACCGGCCATCATTCCCCATGTCCTTATAGTCCTTTTCATATCAATTCAAGTCTATTATACTCCTGCCTGCTGTTCGTCTATCACCTTGATTTTATCCAGAATCAGCTGCAGGTCGTTTTTGAGTTTCTCCACCTTGCGGTTCATCTCTGCCACCAGACTGTTACCTTTTTTAGAAGCACTGTTGAGGAATCCGATATTGTTTTCATAGGTCTGGATTTCGCTCTTCATGTTCTCATAGGCGCGCACTAACCTTTCACGCTCACGCGAGAGGGAACTTCCCGCATTGTTCAGGTTAGAACGGAAGTTGTTCAACTTCTTTTGTGAGGCCGACAAGTTGAGTTTGTCAAACAAGGCGTCCACCAATGTACGGTATTCCTTATAGACTTTGTCCTTTTCCTTGTAGGGGACGTGGCCTACCGCATTCCACTCCTGCACCAAGCTACGCACCAATTTTCCGGCATCATCAGTCATGGTCTCCAAATCGATAGCTTTCAGTCGGCTGATGATGTCCCGTTTCTTTTCGAGGTTCTCACTCTCCTCCGTGCGCTGCGAAGATGTCGCCTTTCCTTTCTGTTCGAAGAAATAGTCGCAAGCCGCAATGAATCGTTTCCATACAGCGTCCGAATATTTGTGGGGCACAGCTCCGATGGTTCTCCATTGTTTCTGCATTTTGGCCAGTTTGTCGGCAGTCTCTTTCCAGTCGGTACTGTCCTTCAGTGCTTCAGCCTGTTCGCAAAGAGCCTTTTTCTGCTCCAGATTCTTTGCCATGTTCTCCTTCAACAGTCTGAAGTATTCTGTTTTGGTGTTGAAGAAGGTGTCACATGCCGCACGGAAACGTTCGAAAATCTTCACGTTCATCTTCTGCGGAGCGTATCCGATGGTTTTCCATTTGGCCTGAAGAGCCAGAATTTCCTTGGTTTTTTCCTCCCAAGCTGCAAAGGATGTGAGTTTGTCATACTCCACCCCTTCCACTATTTCGCAAATGACGGTTTTCTGGTCGAGATTGTTCTGTTCGGCCTCTTTCAGAGCCTCAAAATGAGCCTGATGCCTTCTGTTCACCTCTGTCGATGCATTTTTGAACCGTCCCCACAATTCTTCCCGCTGTTCGCGTGCTACAGGTCCTGTCTCACGATACTCCAGATGCAGTTTCTGCAATTTGCGGAAAGCGGCCACCACATCCTTTTCAGCAGCCAACAGTTCGGCCTCCTCACACAGGCGGGTCTTTATCTCCATATTTTTCTTGAAGTCGTATTCGCGGAATTCATTGTTCAGCTTCAGCAAGTCATAGAATTTCTCCATATAGAGCTGGTAGTTCTTCCAGAGTTCGTTCACCTTTCCGGGGGGCACGTTCCCGATAAGTTTCCACTCCTGCTGAAGTTGCTTCACCTCGTTATAGGCATTTGAGTCTATCGGCTCTTCAATGATGACTTTCAGGCGTTCGATAATCTCCTGCTTCTTTTGCAGGTTCTCCTCGCGTTCGTTCTCCTGCTGTTGCATGAATTCGCTGCGCAATTGTTTGATTTTCGCCATCACCTCTTTGTATTCCTCTTCCAGCACATCAGGTTCGGGTACGAAGGTTTCGGGCGTCTCTCCCGCCTCAACCCAAGCTGCCAATGCCGTCTCTTGTGCTGTCCGATGCAACTTGTAGAAATTCTGCTTCAACGCATCCAATTCCTGTTTGTCTGTCACCTGTCCGGTCTCAGCCAGTTCCTTCAGCCGGCAGACCACCTCCTCTTTTGTCTCCTTGGGTACAAACACAGCTGCAGATGCGTCTTCGTTTTCATCCGCTTCCGATGTTTCAGCAGTTTCCATTTCTACTTGTTCCATTGGCTGACCGTCTGCAACAGTTTCAGCCAAATTCTTAGTTTCTTCCACCTTTCCCTCTCCAAGGGTCAGGCCAGTGTCTTGAGAGTCCATCATTTTGCCTTACATTATTATTAGGTATAGGATTCTGGTCCTATTTCATCATTAACCAATCAATAAGCGTATGCTTAACGGTTTACAAAGTAAAGGAATAAATATTAAAAATCCATCTTTTTTAATCATTTTTTTTATTCCGAGGGGCTTTTTTCCTTGTTTTGGATAGTTTTCTTCCCTTTTTCACACCCATTCTGGCCACCCGGAAGCCGTCGGGGAGTCATCATTTCGCCAAGGACAGTTCGCGCTCCACCCGGTTTGTCAACTCCACAAATTGCTCCACAGAGAGTTGTTCGGGCCGTTTGTTGAACAGCTCATCAGCCAGCAGGGGGCTTTCCTTTCCAAGAATGGGTTTGATGGAGTTGCGCAACGTCTTGCGCCGTTGGTTGAAGGTGGTCTTCACCACTTGGCGGAACAGTTGTTCGTTACACCCCAGTTCCTTCGTGTCGTTGCGCGTCATGCGGATGACGGCACTCTTCACCTTGGGCGGCGGATTGAACACATGCTCGTGGACGGTGAAGAGGTACTCCACCCTGTACCAAGCCTGCATCAGTACACTCAGGATGCCGTACGTCTTGCTTCCCGGTGCAGCCGCCATACGCTCGGCCACCTCTTTCTGTATCATGCCCGTACAGCAGGGAATCAGCTCCTTGTACTCCAGCATTTTGAAGAATATCTGGCTTGAAATGTTATAGGGATAGTTGCCTGTCAGCACAAAAGGTTTCCCGTCGAACAGGCGGTCGAGGTGCATTTTCAGGAAGTCATCCTCAATAATATTTTCCTCCAACGAGG
>CAZTPB010000154.1:0-5210 GCA_964614555.1 uncultured Bacteroides sp. | reverse complement strand
AGCGGCTCGTATGTGTCAGTGTCTGTGAATGGCGACGGGATCGGTAAGGTTGATGTCCCCCGTCTGGAGTCTTCCGGAAATTCCTATACGAAATTCAAGACAGGGGTAGGGACATTCTCCACTACCGGCAAGTTGCTCCCGCAGACGAAAATCACTCTGGCGCATACTTCGCCATCGGTCTCTTCGGGACGCCTGGATTATATTGCAGTGAACTATACGCGCGAATTGGCCTTGTCCGGAGCCTATACCTGTTTCCGGAGCAATGTTTCCGGCAAGCGGGCATTCTCCATTGCAGGAGCCGGTGCCAATACCCGTGTGTGGAAGATTTCTGACGGTGGCTCTGCCGGATATGTATGCGCCGAACTGCCGGGTGCCTGTTCCGGTAATATATATAAGGTAAGCGACAATGTCTCTCTTACGGACGAGTATGTGGTGCTGGATATCGCTTCGGCCGATTTTCCTTCGGTGGAAGTGGTAGGCGAAGTGCCCAATCAGAACCTTCACGGATTAGAGGCTGCGGATATGGTTATTGTCGTTCCGGCCTCGGCTGTATGGCTCAGTCAGGCCGAACGGTTGGCCGGGCTGCATCGCAGCTATGATTCTTTGCGGGTAGTGGTCGTGAGGGCCGACCAGATATACAACGAGTTCTCCTCCGGTGCTCCCGATGCCACAGCCATCCGCCGGTTTATGAAGATGTTCTATGATAGGGCGTCAGACAACAGCGACCTTCCCGGTTACCTTTTGCTGTTTGCCGATTGTGCATCAGACAACCGCATGATTTCCCATTCGTGGCGCACCTCCAGCCCTGACGACTATTTGCTTTGTTTCCAGTCTGAAAATTCTTATAGTGAGACCACCTCATTTGTCATGGAAGAGTATTTTTGTCTGCTTGATGACAATGAAGGCACCACGTGGCAGTCCGCCCGTGCTGATGCTGCGGTGGGGCGTCTGACGGTCCATTCGTTGGCCGAAGCCAAGACGGTGGTGGACAAGATAGAGGCGTACATGGATGGCCGCGATGCCGGTGTGTGGCGGAGCCGTGTCTGCATGTTGGGAGATGATGGAGATAATAACGGCCACATGATGGATGCCGACTGGGTGGCCGATGAGATTCAGGCAGCCAATGCGGACATGATAGTGGAAAAGGTCTATTGGGATAATTTCAAGGTGGAGAACAGTGCCAGCGGTGCACGTTATCCGGCTGTGACCCAGCGCATACGTGCCGTCTCGGCTGAAGGGGCTTTGATGATGAACTATTCTGGCCACGGACGTGCGGACGAATTGTCGCATGAGCTGGCTTGGGGCAGTACGGAGATGGCAGCCCTCACTTCGCCCCGTCTGCCATTGTGGGTTACGGCTGCCTGCGATGCCGGCCCGATAGATTTGCCTGAAGACAACATGAGTGAGATTGCTTTGCTCAATGCTAAGGGAGGCGCCATAGCCGTGTTGGGTACCACAAGGTCAACTTACAGAGACAAGTCCAATCCGCTCAACCGGGCATTCTGCAAATACCTCTTTGCAGACCATTGTCCGATGGGCGAAGCGTTGCGCCGTGCAAAGAATGAGGTACTCGTCTCCTCCTCAGTCAATCATTTGCATTTTGTCCTTATCGGCGATCCGGCCCTGCGTTTGGCCACACCGGACAAGTACCGGGTGAAGGTGACAGAGGTGGACGGACAGGCTGTGTCCGGCAGTGATATGGCGGTGCTCCCTAAGTTCAAGGCCGGAGCGCAGGTGACATTGAAGGGGACGATTGTAGATGCTTCCGGCAATCGGGTGGACGGATTCAACGGCTTGATTTCCCCCACGCTTTATGACAGTCAGGAGAAAGTCATCTGTTTGGGCAATGACAAAGAGGCCGATGAACCGTTCGAGTATTGGGACTATCCCCGGAAACTCTATGCCGGCAAGGATTCGGTGCGCAATGGAGAATTCATGTTCACTTTCCCTGTACCGTTGGACATCAGTTATTCCGATGACCGTGGCAATCTCTTCCTTTATGCCATCAGCGATGCACGCGAAGAGGCGCAAGGGTCATTTGATGGTTTCACCATTGGCGGCACGGCAGAAGGCTTGGCCAACGATTCTGTCGGGCCGGAAATCTCTGTCTGGTTCAATACGGCTGGTTTCGTTCCGGGTGGGGATACCAACGAGACCCCGTTGCTCATGCTGTCATTGTACGATGAAGACGGCATCAACACCACGGGCATCGGTGTGGGGCACGACCTCATAGCCATTGTGGACAACAATCCCCAGATGACCTATGTGCTCAACAGCTATTACACATCTGAAGCCAGCGACTATACGCGGGGAAGTGTGGCTTTCAGCCTTCCCGAATTGCCGGAGGGGGAACATACCGTGATGGTGCGTGCATGGGATGTGATGAACAATGCATCGACGGTAGAGGTGCCCTTCTGTGTGGTCAAGGGGTTGCGTCCGTCGATGACCGATGTCTGGTGCACCGACAGTCCGGCCCGGACGACCACGACCTTTGTGGTGACCCACGACCGTCCGCAGACCGCGCTGGATGTGAAGATAGAAGTCTTTGATTTTTCCGGGCGCATATTGTGGGAACATACCGGGAATGTGACTTCTTCGGGCAATGAGTGCCGTGTCACCTGGAATCTCACTACGACAAGCGGACAGCCCGTAGGCAACGGCATCTATCTCTATCGGGCCACCATATCGTCAGCCGGAGGAAGTGAGTGTACGAAAGTTCGAAAAATTCTTGTCGGAAGGCAATAAAAGTCAGTGAAGTAAGTTCTTATAAACGTCGCTCCTTCCTTCGGGAGGAGCGACGGATACGAAAGATAAAATCAAGAAAATGGTGAAAATGAAAAGAATATCGGTTATCATGATGCTGGTGCTGCTGGGTGTGTCGCAGCTCGTTCGTGCTCAGAAAGAGCAGTTCAATCCTGTGCAGACAGGAGTGAATTCACTTTCCATAGCTCCCGATTCGCGTGGTGGAGGTATGGGCGATGTGGGTGCGGCCACCGAGGCGGATGTCTATTCGCAGTTCTGGAATCCGGCCAAATATCCCTTCAACATTGCCCGTGCCGGTGTAGGTCTCTCTTACACGCCTTGGCTCCGCAAATTGGTCAGTGACATCGACCTCGCCTATATGTCAGGTTTCTACCGCATCGGCGACTATTCGGCGTTGAGTGGTTCACTCCGTTACTTCTCGTTGGGCGAGGTGCCGGTTGACTATGATGCCAACGGTGAGTCCATCAACTCCATCAACCCCTATGAGATGGCGGTGGATGTGGCCTATTCGCGTATGTTGTCAGAGACCTTCTCTGCCGCCGTAGCCCTCCGCTTCATATATTCTGACTTGGCCTATAGCGAAGAGGAAGACATCACTCCCGGTTCGGCCTTTGCTGCAGACATCGCTTTCTACTACAACAACTACATCATGCTCGGCCAGCGCGAGTGTATGCTCGGCTTGGGACTGAATGCCTCCAACATCGGTAGCAAGATTTCCTATGATGAGGGCAATTCCAGCGAGTTCCTGCCCACCAACCTGCGTATCGGTGCTTCGCTGCTGATTCCTATCGACGATTACAACACCATCTCGTTCAGTGCCGATGTCAGCAAACTCATGGTGCCCACACGCCCCATGCAGGAAGAGGATGAAAGCGATCAGGATTATCAGGACCGTTTGCAGAAGGACTACTACGACCAGTCGCCGATTACCGGCATATTCAAGTCGTTCAACGATGCTCCCGGCGGATTCAGCGAGGAGTTGAAGGAGATACAGTGGAGCGTGGGTGCCGAGTATATGTACAACAACCAGTTTGCCCTGCGTGCCGGCTATCACCATGAAGACCCTTACAAGGGCAACCGCAAATATTACACCGTCGGTGCAGGTTTCAAGATGAGTGTCTTCTCACTCGATGCCTCTTACGTCATCTCTGTGGCCCAGACCAACCCGCTCGACCAGACTTTGCGCTTCTCCCTGTCGTTCGACTTGGATGGCATACGTGAGATTTTTGGCAGAAGATAATAGAGGGACATATGAAGATACGTGTAGGTTTCGGTTTCGATGTCCACCGTCTGGCCGGTGGACGTGAGTTGTGGCTGGGCGGTGTCCGTCTGGAGCATGAGTTGGGGCTGTTGGGGCACTCCGATGCCGATGTGCTGATTCATGCCATCTGCGACGCTCTGTTGGGCGCGGCCAATATGCGCGACATCGGCTATCATTTCCCCGACAATGCCGGCGAATACAAAAACATAGACAGCAAGATTCTGTTGGAAAAGACCGTTGCCCTCATTGCCGCCAAAGGCTATCGGGTGGGTAATGTGGATGCCACTGTGTGTGCCGAGCGTCCGAAGCTGAAGGCACATATTCCCCACATCTGTGAGACGCTTGCCCGTGTCATGGGCATTGGTGTGGAGGATGTCTCCGTCAAGGCCACCACCACCGAGAAACTTGGCTTCACCGGTCGTGAAGAAGGCATTTCGGCTTATGCCACCGTATTGATAGAGAAAGCATAATATTCATTCCGGGAACAACTCCAGTTGTCCGTCCCCCAGCAGATTGAAAGTCATCCGATGATAGGGAGTGGTGCCGTGCAGACGGATGCCCTCCCTATGTTTTTTGGTCGGGTATCCCTTGTTTCCTTTCCAGTCGTAGTACGGGTATTCCTCGTGGATGTTGTTCATATAGTCGTCGCGGTAGGTTTTGGCCAGAATCGAGGCTGCTGCTATCGACAGGTATTTTCCGTCCCCTTTCACGATGGTGGTGTGTGTCAGGTCGTGGTACGGTTTGAACCTGTTGCCATCCACAATCAGTGCTTCCGGCCTCACTTTCAGTCCGTCTATAGCCCGGTGCATGGCCAGTATGGAGGCGTTCAGGATATTGATTTTGTCTATCTCCTGCGGCGACACCGTCCCCACAGCCCATGCAATGGCCTCGCGTTCTATCACTTCGCGCAGGGCATAGCGTTGCCGTTCGGTCAGCTGTTTGGAGTCGTTCAGCAAGTCATTCTGAAAATCTTTGGGCAATATCACTGCCGCTGCATAGACAGCACCGGCCAGGCAGCCGCGTCCGGCTTCGTCGCATCCGGCCTCAATCAGCTCTTTGTTCAGGTAGGGTAATAGCATAGTTGACGTTTTTGGAATGAAAAAAAGGATGTACCATCGCTGATACATCCTCTTCTTTGCGCTTCAGGATGGGCTTGAACCAACGACCCCCTGATTAACAGTCAGGT
>CAZTPB010000153.1:0-5226 GCA_964614555.1 uncultured Bacteroides sp. | reverse complement strand
CAAAATAAGATATTTTTCTTTCATCTTGTCGTTTTTTTGCACAAATATGCTTTCATAGTGTAATAAACTCCTGTATTTTAAAGGCTCTCCTCAAACACCGTTTTCATCCCCTTTATTTTCTCGCCTCGCACCAGACTGAGGGTATGTGACAGCTTCTTGCGGCTGACGGCCACAAAGGCATAGTGGTCCTTTACATCGATGCGCCCCACATCATCGCGGTTCAGTCCTCCTTTTTTGGAGAGGAATCCCATGATGTCGCCCTTGCTCAGTTTGTCTTTCTTCCCCCTACCTATATATATAGTAGCCCATTTGGCAGGTTTGGGCTTAGGTGGATTTTGTGGAAGCGGATATTCTTTCGGAGTGTCGCATACAAAGTCTGGCACTCTTTCTTCGCTATGTATCAAAAGGAAGGCATTTCCCTCCGCTTCCCATCGCGCGGTGCGTCCGTTGCGGTGGATGTATGCCTCTTCATTGGCAGGCAGGTGATAGTGGATGATGTTGTCGATATGTGGAATGTCCAATCCTCGGGCCGCCAGATCGGTGCTGACAAACACATGGCAGCTGCCGTTACAGAAGCGGTAGAGGGCACGCTCGCGGTCGGGTTGCTCCATACCTCCGTGAAACATACCGCAACTGATGCCCGCCGACTGCAGGTACTTCCCTACCCGCTCGACGGCTTCGCGGTAGTTCACAAACACAAGGCTTGCCTCTTCGCCCAAGGTGCAAAGCAGGTCGGCCAGTGCTTTCAGCTTGTCCTTTTCGGGCGAATGCACTACATGAAGGTGTATGCGCGAGGGTATCTGCTCCTCTTCCGGGAGGAAATCCAGACGGATGGCCTCTTGTCCTATACCTGCAAAACGGGGGATGGCTTCGGTGTCTGTCGCCGAAAGCAGGAATCTCCTCCGCAAGTTGGGCAGGCGTGAAATGACACTCTCCATCTCGTCATGAAAACCCAGTTCGAGACTCTTGTCAAACTCGTCAATGACCAGCGTGCGGATGGTGGATGCATCAATGTTGCCCTTCCCCAGGTGGTCGTTCATTCGGCCGGGAGTGGCAATGACCAGTGCAGGGCGCACCCCTTTGAGCGTGCGGTGTTCGTCCATAGCCGGACGGCCACCGTAGCAACTGACAGCTTTGAAGACGGTGTTCATCGATTTGAACACTTGCTCCGTCTGCATGGCCAGTTCGCGCGAGGGCACCAACACCACTGCTTGTACTCCCTCTACATCGTGTTGCAGGCGACCGAGCACGGGCAGCAAATAGGCTAACGTCTTGCCACTGCCTGTGGGCGAAAGCAACACAAGGTCGCGTCCCTCTGCCCATGCATCGATAGCGGATTCTTGCATGGGATTCAGCTCTTCAATCTTCAATGCCGCAAGTGCACTCTGTATGTAATTCGGGTATCTTTTCATAAAAACATATTTTATCCGCTGCAAAGATACGTTTTTATTTGTTTTTCCCCCCTCGGAGATTGTGTTTTTTTCAGACTACTTGCGAGAGTAGCAAAAAGAAAGTACAAAATCGGGGAAGCAGTGATAGAGAAAATCGAAGGTGGTGTGTTCGCGGGTAAATGTCTCGTGTGCAGAGAAGATTCCCTCTGCAGCTGGTGTGAATGGATGGAGGTGCAGGTGCTCGGCAAAGTCGATGCCCTCGCGGTCAATGAGTTTGAACATGGCCTCTTTGGCTGTCCAGATAATGAGCATTACCTCTACATTTTTTTTCCCGGACGTGAGAAATGTTTTTTCCTCGTGGGAGAGAAATTTGTCCTGTACACGAGTGACTTTGTCGGTGCGTTGCTCGATGTCAAGCCCTACGGGCACATTGCGATGAAGAGCTACGGCTGCATAGCCACGGGTGTGGGAGATGGAGATATGGCGGGAGTCGTTCATCAGGTAGGGACGGCCGGAGGGATGGTAGCCGATGGGGGAAGTGACACCCACCTCGTGCAACAGGCGGCGTACGGCCAGCCACTCGAGCCGGCGGCTGACGGCCTTGAAGCGTGTACGGGCCTCGCAGAGCAGACGCTCTCCGGCAGGCAGAGGAGCCACCAATGCCTCTTCGTCCTCCTCTATTTTCCAGATGGCCACGAAACTGTCATCATGCATTTTGTCGAGTATGCGGTAAAGTGCCATACCTCTCCCTCTTTATGCTTCTTCCGTTTCCGGACTATCTTCCACCGTCACCTTCACCTTCAGGATGCGGCGTGCGTCCATCTCCAGCACTTCAAACCGGTAGTGTTCGAACGACAACTGCTCGTGAAGCTGTGGGAAGTCTCCCTTTATCTCCAGCAGGAGGCCGGCCAGTGTGTCGGCTTCACCCACGATGGAGTCAAACTCTTCGGCCTCTACTTTCAGTATCTTGTAGAAGTCAGCCAGCAGGGTCTTGGCTTCAAAGACATAGACCCCCTCGTCTATCTTCACGTATGTACGTTGGTCTTCGTCGTACTCGTCGTTGATTTCGCCCACTATCTCTTCGATAATGTCTTCCAGGGTGACCATGCCCGAAGTGCCGCCGAATTCATCAACCACAATGGCGATGTGTATGCGGTTTTTCTGGAAATCGTGCAAAAGGTCGTCAATCTTCTTGGTTTCGGGCACGAAATAGGGCTGGCGTAACAGCGATTGCCAGCGGAAATTGTCGCCCTTGTTGAGGTGGGGAAGCAGGTCTTTGATATAGAGCACCCCCTGAATGTTGTCGCGCGACCCCGCATAGACGGGCATTCGCGAATAGCCGTTCTCGACAATGAGTCGGAGCACAGTGTGGAAGGGTGTCTTGATGTCCAAGTCCACCATATCGAGTCGCGAGGTCATCACCTCCTTGGCTGTCTCGTCGCCAAAGCGGATGATGCCTTTCAGCATGTTGCGCTCCTCCTTGATTTCCTCACGGTCGGTCAGTTCCAACGCTTGCGAGAGCTCATCGACAGAGATGTTGTGGTTCTCTTTGGGTGCCACGCGGTTGACGATGTAGGTGCTGTGCATGAGCAAGGCCGACAACGGGCGCCATAACTTGCAGAGGAAAGAGAGTACCCCTGATGCACGTCGGGCAAAGGAAAGAGGACGTTCGGCCGAATAGATTTTGGGCATGATTTCTCCGAACAGCAGGAGCAGGAAGGTGAGCAGCACCGAAAGCACCAGAAACTCCATCACCTCCGACCCGCCGAAGTCAACCACTTCACCGAAGAAGTAGTTGCAGAGCATGATGATGGTGACATTCACGAAATTGTTGGAGATGAGTATGGTGGCCAATAGCCGCTCCGAATTGTCCAAGAGTGACAATATCTTGCGGTCGCACGTCTTGCTGCTTTGTTTGACTTCGCTCAAATCATTGGGCGACAGAGAGAAGAATGCAATCTCAGAGGCTGAGACAAAGCCCGAACAAAAAAGCAGCATGACAGCCAACACGATGGCTACTATTGCTCCTGCTGTAGGAGTATGGAGTGTTATACCGCTAAAAAGGTCTGCCAGCTGGCATAAATACGAGTCAGGATCCAAAAAAGTGAAATTTTAGTTCAACAATCAGTTTGTCTGTATCATTTAGAAGGGCAATCCGTCATCTTGTCCGCCGGCAGGCTGTTGCGGAGCGGCCGGTTGCTGCTGGGTTTGTGCGGCAGTGCCCGGAGCAGCCTGACGGGGGGAAGAAAGCATCTCCATGTTGTCGGCAAATATTTCCACCACATAGCGTTTGATGCCATTCTGGTCGTCGTACGAACGGGTACGCATTTTCCCTTCTATATACAGTTTGTCTCCCTTGTGCACATATTTTTCTGCCACTTCAGCCAGTCCGCGCCACAGGACGATGTTATGCCACTCGGTGCGTTCGGGCACCTGAGTGCCGTTTTGCAGGGTATATCCACGCTCAGTCGTCGCCAACGTCAGTGTGGCCACAGCCACTCCGTTGTCCAGGTAGCGTACCTCAGGGTCGCGCCCTGCATTGCCTATCAATATTACTTTGTTTACAGACATTGTTTTGCTTGTTTTTTAATTATTGGGGTCAAAAGTACACAATATTCTCTGACTATCCAAGGATTTCCTGATTTTTTTTCAAGAATCCGTCTATCAGGCGGGATACGGGGTAGTTCCCCAGTTCGTCCGTCCTTATTTGCAGAAAGTCAGGAAAAGAGCGGGAGGATGCGGGCAGACGCAATTCGTAGAAATCGGCATGGATGATGCGATGGGAAAGCACATGCTTCACCCCGCGCTCCACACAGCGGCAAATCGGCTCCTCCCCTTCGGCTATCCATTGCTGCTTGTCCAACAGACGCAACAGTTCCTGGCTGCCTACCGGCTTCTGTGTCTCTATCAGTGGGAACTCATAGAGGTTGCGCCAGATGTCGTTTCCCGTCCGCTTTCTCAGGTAGGTGTATGCTCCCGCGCGTACATATATATAATTAAAAAAGCGCCCGGTCACTCGGGTGCGGTGTTGCTTGACAGGCAACTCTCCTGTGCGCCCCGTTATTGCGGCAGTACACAACAGGTGCATCGGACAATGCCGGCAATCCGGCTGGTGAGGCACGCATTGTATGGCTCCGAAGTCCATCATCGCCTGGTTGAAGTCACCGGGACGCGAGCGGTCAAGCAGCGAGTCGGCCAGTGCGGCAAACTCACGGTGTCCGGCGGTGGTGTCGATAGGGGTTTCTATGCCGAATATCCGTGAAATCACCCGATAGACATTGCCATCGACCACGGCGCAAGGCTGTCCGTAGGCAAACGAACAGATTGCTGCCGCCGTATAGTCGCCCACCCCTTTGAGGGCACGCACTCCGGCATAGGTGTCCGGGAATCTGCCGTTGTGCCGTTCTGCAATCGTCCGTGCGGCGGCATGGAGATTTCGTGCGCGGGAGTAATAGCCCAATCCCTGCCATGCTTTCATCACTTCGTCTTCGGAAGCCGAAGCGAGCGTATGCACGTCGGGAAACAGTCGCATGAAGCGCAGGAAATAGTCATACCCTTGTGCTACCCGCGTCTGTTGTAAGATTATTTCAGACACCCAAATCCTATAGGCATCGGTCGTCTCCCGCCAGGGAAGTTCTCTTCGGTTGGCAGCATACCAATCCATCAACAAGGCTCTTATTTCGTCCATAATTCGGTTTTTTGGTGCAAATTTACGGGAAGAATTAAAAAGTTGGCCCTTTTTTTAGAAAAATGTTCAATATTTATTTTTTTAGGAGCGAGAAAAGCTATATATTTGCAGTCCAAAAAATTAAGAATATCGTATAACTATAATTTA
>CAZTPB010000152.1:0-5237 GCA_964614555.1 uncultured Bacteroides sp. | reverse complement strand
GCGCTTGACTGGCAGTCAAGAGGTAACGAGTTCGACTCTCGTATGCTCCACAAACTTTGGAGTTTTATAAATTTTTTTGACTGATTGGGCTGTGTCAAGTGATTGACGCAGCTTTTTCATTATTAGAGAACGAGAAAGAAGACGGGGCTTCATAAATAATATATTAGAAGATTAAAGGAACATTAATAACAGGAAAATTATGTTGATATACAACACCACTTATCAGACGGAGAACGACGAGGCACGCAATTTTGTCGTTTGGATGCACGAGGTCTATATTCCTGGTGCTGAGGCCGGAGGGTTGTTGGCCAATCCGCGTTTCACACGCATCCTCAGCCACAAGGAGGAGAGTTCCGAATGCTTCTCCTTGCAATGGGAGGTAGCCGATTCACGCACTCTGCATCAGTGGCATACACACCACGGTATTGCCCTTCAGGAGGAGATGAAGCGCATTTTCAAGGATAAAGTTGTCGGATTTTCTACATTGATGGAGGTCATTGAATGATTCAGCCGGTCAAGGAAAAAATCATTTTGGGCATCGATCCTGGTACGAACGTCATGGGGTATGGCGTGCTCAAGGTCACAGGCACTAAGCCAGAGGTATTGGCGCTCGGTGTCATTGATCTGCGCAAGATGACCGACCCATATCTCAAACTCGGACACATCTTCGAGCGGGTGACGGGCATCATCGAGGGCTATCTGCCCGATGAAATGGCTATTGAGGCTCCCTTTTTCGGTAAGAATGTCCAGTCGATGCTCAAGCTTGGACGGGCGCAAGGCGTTGCTATGGCTGCCGCCATCGGGCGCGACATCCCCATTACCGAATATGCCCCGCTGAAGATAAAGATGGCCATCACCGGTAACGGACAGGCCAGCAAAGAGCAAGTGGCCGGTATGCTACAGCGCATCTTTGGCATGACCCCGCAGGATATGGGGCATTTCCTTGATGCCACTGATGCTCTCGGTGTAGCCTATTGTCACTATCTGCAAATGGGACGTCCCGTTGCCACTAAAGATTATCGCGGGTGGAAAGATTTTCTATTGAAAAATCCTAATAGAAAACGATAAATGTTTTTATGAAAATGAATTGACAATGTCTGTTATAAGAATACATGACGGCAAAACCCGTCACCCGCTTCACCGGATGAAGCACCCCATTAATTTCACGCTTGAAGTTGGTGAACAGCTGGTCATTATAGGACCAAACGGAGGGGGAAAAAGCGAACTTGTGAACACCCTCATCGGTACCTATCCCCTGCTGACCGATGAAGTGGAGTATGATTTTTCTCCTCGTCTCTCCACCATGGCTTCTGACAACATCCGTTACATGGCTTTCCGCGACACCTATGGCGACACCGCTGAGGGGAGTTACTACTATCAGCAGCGTTGGAACAGTCAGGACGCCGATATCTACCCTACTGTGGCCGAACTTCTCCCGGAAGGAGGCGATCCCATTGTGCGTGAAAAGCTTTATGCTCTCTTCCATATCGATAGGATGCTGCACAAATCGTCCATCCTGCTCAGTAGCGGAGAGATGCGCAAGTTCCAGTTGACAAAAGCACTCGTGGGCAACCCCCGCGTACTTATCCTCGACAACCCCTTCATCGGACTCGATGCCGACACACGCGGACAGCTGAGCCGCCTCTTGCACGAATTGGTGCTCACTACCGACTTGCAGCTTATCCTCGTCCTATCGCTTCCGCAAGATATCCCGCCCTACATCACCCACGTGATACCCGTAGAGGGTATGGTGGTCGGTAAGAAGTTGACGCGTGAAGAATTTTTCGTAAAAACAACCATGCAGAATACACATCGTCTGGAAGAGGAAAAATACCAACGGATAGCCAATTTGCACACGCCCGGGCAAGAGGTCAGTGCCGAGCGTGTGATAGAGATGCACGACGTGGGCATTCGCTATGGCAACCGGATTATTCTCGACAGTCTTGACTGGTGTGTGCGTCGGGGCGAATGTTGGGCGTTGTCTGGTGAAAACGGATCGGGCAAATCTACTCTGCTGAGTCTCGTTTGTGCCGACAACCCCCAATCGTATGCTTGCAACATCACCCTCTTCGACCATCGTCGGGGCACGGGAGAAAGTATTTGGGACATCAAGCGTCACATCGGTTACGTCTCGCCCGAGATGCATCGTGCCTACCTCAAACGCCTGCCCGCCATCGATATTGTGGCTTCGGGCTTGCACGACACTGTGGGACTTTACCGTCGTCCGCGTCCTGAACAGCTCTCCGTGTGCGAGTGGTGGATGGATATATTCGGCATTCTCCCTTTGCGCGACCGCGACTTCCTGACCCTCTCCAGCGGTGAGCAGCGCCTCGTGCTCCTTGCCCGCGCCTTTGTCAAAGACCCCGCTCTTTTGGTGCTTGACGAACCACTGCACGGTCTCGATGCCTGCTACCGCCAACTCGTCAAAGACATCATTGATGCCTTCTGCTCGCGTCCGGGAAAAACACTCGTCATGGTCACTCACTACGAGGAGGAACTGCCCACCTGCATCACTCACCGTTTGCAGTTGAAGAGTGGGACGAGTGAAGAGCCAAAAGTCTAAGGGGCAAAGTCTGGTTAAGGTTATGACTAAGTGAAAAACAAGTCAACGATAACTGAAAATAAAGTTTAACCCAGTCAACTTAGACTGCAAAAAGACAGAGCGAGCGGGACGATTACTGAAAAGAGAATCCGCCCCGCTTGCATATAAAAAGTGTATGTCTGTTTTGTGGGGTGTAGTAACAAGTGGAATGGGGAGGACGTGAAAATATGCATTAATCGAAGATTCCTCCCCATTTCCTTTCAGTCAACAAACTGAATTAGAATTTGTATGTCACACCAACATTCAACATGAACCAGCTGTCATCAATGTCGCCACCAGCCTTGTTATATTTGAACTCAGCGTTGACACCGATAGCATCAGTGATAGGATATTCTGCACCGACACCTGCCTGCCACATGAATTCATTCCATGATTCATCACCACCACCACTCGCATACTCTCCATAAATGTCTTCAAAACCAGGAATGTTTTCGTACTCAGACATATCAAATCCAGGTATATCCCATTTAACATTTACGAATCCCAAACCCACAGTAGGATAAAGCACAAACTTCTCTCCCAAATTGAACAGGTAGTGAGCATTAACTGTATAGTCCATAGCTGAATAATCGTCCTTCTTCAAAGTGTAATTGAAGTTTGCTTCCAAACGAATGGGATTTGTAATGTTGTAGCGTACTTTGGCACCGAGTCCAAAATTGTTAAAATCACTTGCATTGTCCCACATACGGTAATTAGCATTCAAACCTACAGAGAAGTCACCGGCTTCTTGTGCCTGTGCACCACATGCAAAACCAACCATTGCCATTACGGCCAAAAATAATTTTTTCATTTCAAAAAAGTTTTAAAATTTCCTCTACTCTATTATTGGCTTTTCGAGTTCCGCCATTTGTCAAAGATTCAATGTATTATTAATAAAGAGATTCCAAAATAGTCGTACTTTCAACTTTGTAAGTGTAGGTTTCGTCCTCCCATTCTTCATCGACTTCTTCATATATATCCGTGACTTTCATTTGTTTGCCACTGAAACTGAACGTGATATAGTCTTCATTTACTTCGCCTTCATAGTCGGCTCCCCAATCGTAATATGCCTGTAGTCTTTCTTCATCCTTCCATTTCCAAGAGGCGCAGGCCATGGTGTTGTCATTGTAGGTGACAATATAGGTGCCTGCTTTTGAGAATGTGACAGTAGTAGGGCACTCCTCCATATATTCCTGAATGGCTGCTTCTTTTACATCTTCTATGTCCGTATAGCCATCATCTTCATAATATCTGTAGTAGAATTTGTCGAAATCGTCTTTACCTACGGTATATTTTATGTGAATTACCAATTCTCCATTCTCATATGCTTTTTCTTCAAAAGCTATCATTTTCCATGTACGGCAGAGGTGGTTTGTTGCTTCCGATCCTTCGTATCCTTCCTCTTTGGTCACACTCAAAGAGAGTTCTTTTCCACTTTCCGTTACCAGATCGAAAGATTTGGCCACTCCGTTGTCCCATTCTATTGTCAGCAGGCCGAATCCCTCCAGATTGTAGGTGTTTTCTGACACTTTGGTGAATGTGCCATAGATGAATTTGCCATCAACGGAATATCTGGTCTGTATGGGGTGCTTTACCCAACAGGGGATTGTCTGATGTCTTCCGTTTTGGCGGGTATATGCAGAGTAAGGTCTGCTACCATTGGTGGTGATGATGTACGAGCCGCTTGAAGTGAGTTCTATAGCTTCATATCCGGAGGTTGTGTTGTGTACTGTGTATTTTCCACTGACACTTTCAAATGGTTGCTCCTCCAAAGTGATAGTGTTGTCGTCATCGCTGCTGCAAGCGGTGGTCGAGAATGTCAGTCCCCCTAAGCATAAGGTGAATAACAGGTAGGTGATTTTTTTTCTCATTGTCTTCATTGTTAAATTCAGTAAATTAATTTTTTGCAAAATTATATCAAATAGCTGAAATGCAGATGTTAACAATGTAGCCAAGAACGAACAGATGTGTTGCGAAATATGCAACAAATAAGATGCTTTTATTGTAAGATGTTAAGGATTAATTATTTAAGTCTTCCGACAAATCGACAAAGAAATCATGGTTTAAAATGATGGAGATTCGTTTTAATACAGAGGTATCAATGCTCTGCTTTTGGAAAATACGATAAACATTGGATCGGTCGCACGAAAGTTTTCGCGCCAACCAGGATACGGTACGTTCCTGACGTTCCAATTCCTCTTTGATAAGTTTACCTATGTGTTTCATTGATAGGCGATCTGTTTATGTATAAAAAAGGCGCAACCATCCATCCTTATTTAAAACTCTCAGGTTACCGCCAAGTGACCTCGTACACATAAATAAGCATAAACAGTTCACGCCTAAAATGCGTGAACTCATATACACTTATTCTCTGGGTACTTCTGAATGGTTTGGCGGTTATTCGAGAGTTTGAGAATAAGAGCTATAAGCTCAATATCCAATAAATAACAGAATGGGAAACGCTTTTCCTTTGTTCTATATCTTTTTATCTGTTTGTATGAATTAGCCTTCTTTTACTCAAGGCATTTTGAAAAATCCCTGTCCTACAAAAGAGTAAGACAGGGACTCTTATTAACGGTATTTCAAAGATGTCAAAACGAGATTTTACTCGCTCCAATCCATCTTGGTCATGCGCACGTAGCTCTGGTAACGACGC
>CAZTPB010000151.1:0-5248 GCA_964614555.1 uncultured Bacteroides sp. | reverse complement strand
TTTAACTCCTAGGCCCAGAGGGCCGATAACTCCTTTTAACTCCTCTAACTCCTAAAAAAGAAACTCCTCTAACTCCTTCAAGAAAAACTCCTCTAACTCCTCAAAAAGAAACTCCTTTAACTCCCCCCCAAAAAATAAAGTAACAAAAACAAAAACCAATTTATAAATTAATTTATCGATTTATGAAAATCAAAGCAAGTAACGCGAATACTCCTAATTGGAAGGAGGTTACCGTAAAAGCAAGCATTCCGGCTGAACTGAAGAAGCTGGAAGAGTTGGCACGCAACATGTGGTGGGCATGGAACCATGAGGCTACTGACCTCTTTGCAGCCCTTGACCCCGCCCTGTGGAAAGAGGTGGTTCAGAATCCCGTACTCCTGCTCGAGCGCATGAGCTACGAGAAGCTGGAAGAACTGGCTGCCGACAAGGCCATCCTGGCACGCATCGACAAAGTCTATAAGCAATTCCGCGCCTACATGGACGTGAAGCCCGATGCAAAACGCCCCTCAGTGGCCTACTTCTGCATGGAGTATGGCTTGAGCCATGTATTGAAGATTTATTCCGGCGGTCTTGGTATCCTTGCCGGTGACTATTTGAAAGAGGCCTCGGACAGCAACGTGGATATGTGTGCCGTAGGTTTCCTCTACCGTTACGGATACTTCACCCAGTCGCTCTCTATGGACGGCCAGCAGGTGGCCAACTACGAGGCACAGAACTTCGGAAGCCTCCCCATCGAACGTACGCTCGACGCCAACGGCAACCCCGTCGTGGTGGGAGTGCCCTATATGGACTATAAGGTGCACGCATACGTGTGGACGGTGAACGTGGGCCGCATCAAGCTCTACCTGCTCGACACCGACAACGAGCTGAACAGCGACTTCGACAAGAGCATCACCCACGCACTCTACGGCGGTGACTGGGAAAACCGCCTGAAGCAGGAAATCCTGCTCGGTATCGGTGGTATCCTCACCCTGCAGAAACTGGGCATCAAGAAGGACATCTACCACTGCAACGAAGGCCACGCCGCCCTCTGCAACGTACAGCGCCTGTGCGACTACGTGAAGAGCGGACTCACCTTCAACCAGGCCATGGAGCTGGTGCGCGCCTCTTCGCTCTACACCGTGCACACACCCGTGCCTGCCGGTCACGACTACTTCGACGAAGGCCTCTTCGGCAAGTACATGAGCGGATATCCCCAGATGATGGGCATCACTTGGGACGAGTTCATCGGCATGGGTCGCACCAACCCCGGCGACAAGGGCGAACGCTTCTGTATGTCAACCTTCGCCTGCAACACCTGTCAGGAGGTGAACGGCGTGAGCTGGCTCCACGGAGAGGTGTCCAAGAAAATGTTCTCAGGCATCTGGAAGGGATACTTCCCCGAAGAGAGCCACGTGGGCTATGTGACCAACGGCGTACACTTCCCCACATGGAGTGCCACCGAGTGGAAAGACCTCTACAACAAGCACTTCGACAAGGCCTTCATGGGCGACCAGAGCAACCAGAAGATTTGGGAGAAGATTTACGAGGTGAGCGACGAGGAGATTTGGAACACCCGCCTGGCCTTGAAGAACAAGCTCATCGACTACATCCGCAAGAGCTTCCGCGAAGACTGGCTGAAGAACCAGGGCGACCCCAGCCGCATCGTGTCGCTGATGGAGAAAATCAACCCCAACGCCCTGTTGATTGGTTTCGCCCGCCGATTCGCCACATACAAGCGTGCACACCTCCTCTTCACCGACCTCGACCGCTTGGCCAAGATTGTGAACAACCCCAACTACCCCGTACAGTTCCTCTTCGCCGGTAAGGCACACCCCCACGATGGCGGTGGTCAGGGACTCATCAAGAAGATTTACGAGATTTCGCGTCGCCCCGAGTTCCTCGGCAAGATTATCTTCCTCGAGAACTACGACATGAAGCTCGCCCGTCGCCTCGTCAGTGGTGTGGACATCTGGATGAACACTCCGACCCGTCCGCTCGAAGCATCGGGTACATCCGGCGAGAAGGCATTGATGAACGGTGTGGTAAACCTCTCCGTACTCGACGGATGGTGGCTCGAGGGCTACCGCGAAGGTGCCGGTTGGGCATTGACCGAGAAGCGCACATACCAGAATCAGGAGCATCAGGACCAGCTCGACGCGGCTACCATCTACAGCCTGCTCGAAAACGAAATCCTGCCCCTCTACTATGCACGCAACGCCAAGGGCTATAGCGAAGGATGGGTGCGCACCATCAAGAACTCAATCTCTCAGGTGGCTCCCCACTACACGATGAAGCGCCAGCTGGACGACTACTACAGCAAGTTCTATTGCAAGGAGGCTGCCCGCTTTGCCGCATTGTCGGCCAACGACAACGCCAAGGCAAAGGAAATCGCCGCATGGAAAGAGCAGGTGGCTGCCGTATGGGACAGCATCGAGGTCGTATCTTCAACCAAGGACGAGGCCCTCATCAACGGTCAGGTAGAGACCGGCAAGGAATACGTTGTCACTCATGTGGTTGACGAGAAGGGACTGGAGGATGCCGTAGGCATCGAACTCGTCTCTATCTACACCGACAAGGACGGACAAGACCATGTCTATAGCGTAGAGCCGATGGAGGTCATCAAGTGCGAGGGCAACCTCTACACCTTCCAGTGCAAGCACCACCTCGACAATGGCGGAAGCTTCCGCGTGGCATACCGTATGTTCCCCAAGAACATCAATCTGCCCCACCGTCAGGATATGTGCTATGTCCGCTGGTTTGTGTAAGAACGTCTTTTGTATAAGAACATTTGTAGAGAGGGTGCTTCCGCAGCATCCTCTCTATTTTTTTCAGAGTAAGGCAATTATTTCGTTTCATCATCGTTTAATTAGGTGACATTGAAAAAATAAATTGCTTCAGTTTTAGTCTCTATTTTTGATTGATTTTGTCTTTGTGAAGAAGGAACATAGCGGGCTATGTGACTGATGAACAAAGATAAAAGCGGCAAAAAGAGAGACTGACAGATGAGTAAATGAAAAAGCAATGTCTATAAAAACTGATGCAAGTTATTTTTTTAATGTCACTAGAGAGTTGAATAGAGGAACGAAATAAGTTACACATGAAGAATATATCCCCTGTCTTGTGGGCCATGCTGGCATTGGCGCTATCTTTGGGCATTGTTTCGTGCGACGATGATGAGGACTATACCACATCGCCCACGGCCCTGCTCTCCTTTTCGGCCGACACCGTGAGGTTCGACACGGTGTTCACCACCATAGGCTCAAGCACACAGATTTTCAAGATTTACAACCGTGGAGACGAGTCGCTGCTCATCTCCGAAGTGGCCTTGGCCAGCGACGGGAAGAGCGGCTTCCGCATCAACCTCGACGGGGTGAGCGGCACCCGTTTCACCGATGTCGAGGTGCGCGATGGCGACAGCCTCTATGCCTTTGTCGAGGTGACGGTCGATCCGCGCGACGAGAACAACCCCTTCCAGCTTCGCGATTCGCTCCTGTTCACTCTCCAGAGCGGTGTCTGCCAGAAGGTGCAGCTCGAAGCCTACGGACAGGACATGATTGTGCTGCGCGGCAAGTGCTTCGGGCAGGACACCACCCTCACGGGCGACCGCCCCTATGTGGTCTATGACAGCCTCACGGTGGATAGCGGAGCGACTCTCCGGCTCACCGAGGGCACCCGTCTCTATTTCCATAGCGGCGCCTTCCTGACGGTGTATGGCACCCTCCGTGCCGAAGGCTCCTTGGAGCGCCCCGTCCTCTTCCGTGGCGACAGGTTGGACAATCTCTTCGACTACCTCCCCTACGACCGTCTGGACAACCAGTGGGGAGGCATCACACTGGCCTCGTCCAGCTACGACAACTACCTCAACCATGTCGATATCCACAGCGGAGGGTGGGGGATAGTGTGCGACTCGGCCGACGCGTCGCTCCCCAAGCTTACTGTCGAGAACTCCGTCATCCACAACGTGGCGGGCGATGCGCTCAGCGTCGTGGGCGGGCGTATATGGGTGGGCAACACCGAACTCACCAATGCCGGAGGACACTGCCTGAAACTCCGTGGCGGAGACGCACAGGTGGTCTTTTCCACCCTGGCCAACTTCTACCCTTGGGCCTATCGCGGAGCAGCGCTCTGTCTGAGCAACGAGCTGACACCGCTCACCCGTGCCGAATTCCGCAGCTGCATCCTCACCGGATACTCCTCCAACGAGCTGATGCAGACTCATGACCCCGACACCACCCTTGCCTTCAATGTCCGCTTCGACCATTGTCTGCTCAACATACCGGCAGACAGTCTTCAGGGAGATACCCTCCCCGGCGGACGCTACTACCGGGTGCGCATCGACTCAGTGGATGCCCCCGTGAGCCGCATCGGCAACTTCCCCCTTATCGACACCGACATCTTCTACTACGACTTCTCGCTCGACACCCTCTCGCAGGCCATCGGTGCCGGAAGTCCCGACGATGCCCGCCTCTTCTACCCCCTCGACCGCCTTGGCCGCAGCCGCATGGGCGATGATGCCCCCGATGCAGGAGCGAGGGAGACCGTAAAAAACGAAGAACCGACAAAATGAAGACAATCCTGCTGGCCGTGGGGCGGACGGTGCAACCTTATTATATAGCCGCCATCAACGAGTATGTGGAGCGCACGAAGCACTACATACCTTTCGACGTGGAGATTATCCCCGAACTGAAGAATACGAAGAACCTCACCGAGGAGCAACAGAAGGAGCGCGAGGCAGACCTCATCCTGAAGGCCCTCCAACCGGGTGACACCGTGGTGCTGCTGGACGAACACGGACGGGAGTACCGCTCGGTGGAGTTTGCCGCGTGGATGGAGCGCAAGCTGAGCACCACGGGCAAGCGGCTGGTGTTCATCATCGGTGGCCCCTACGGATTCTCGCCACGTATCTACCAGGCGGCACAGGAGAAGATTTCGCTCTCGAAGATGACCTTCTCGCACCAGATGATACGCATGATTTTCGTGGAGCAGATTTATCGCGCCATGACGATACTCCGCGGAGAGCCGTATCATCATGAGTGATGAGCTACAAGCTACGAGTGATGAGTGACGAGTGACGAGCAATTGGGTGACAAAAAGTAGCCAAAAGTTCGCTTCGGCTTACAATTTTAAAGAAATAACAGAAAAAATATCGTGAATTTGTTTGTCGTTTGCAAAAAACTACTTACCTTTGCGGTCGTAAAACAAAAACAAGGCAGAGAAAATATGATTCTGAGTACAAACATTACACGAATTAGCAGCCTACTACTGG
>CAZTPB010000150.1:0-5249 GCA_964614555.1 uncultured Bacteroides sp. | reverse complement strand
GATAGAGGTCATCACTAACCCCTCGGCCAAGTTCAGTCCTGAAGGAACTGCGGGCATCATCAATATTGTGCTCAAAGAAGACCTCAAGGCCGGATACTATGGCAGTGTGCAGGCCGGCGGTGACAGTTATGGAGGATACAATGCCAGCGGAAACATCAACTACAGCAGCGGCAAACTGGAGGCATACGCCAACATGGGATACCGCCACCGCGAGCATGAGGGAGGTAATGAGAGTGAGCGTACCGACCCTAACGGCTATTTGATGCAGAAGGGAGAGAACGAGAGTAGCGGAGACAACTTCTTTACCCGTGCGGGAGTGACGTGGAACCTGACTCGCCGCGACCACCTTTCGGCCAACTTCATGGGTATGTTTGGAGGTGGAGACCGCGATAATGCCATTTATTACACCCAAACCTATGGGTATGGAATACCTGCCGAGCATTACAGCCGGTTCACCACCTCGGACAACGATATGCGGATGTTCAACTTCAACGTGGGTTACAAGCACGATTTCGGTGAAGACCACAACATAGACTTCACCCTTTCGCGCCATATTTGGAACATGGACAACTGTAACGCTTACCGTACTGTGCGTGGTGGAGCCACTTCGTCATACCAATATCAGGAGAGCGAAATCAGTAACAAGAGTTGGGAAGCACAGCTTGATTATGTGAACAAAATCAGCGAAAACCACAAGGTGGAGGCCGGATACAAAGGTTCGTTCAACCGCGAAAACAGCCCTGTGAAGACCTATGGCGACGAGGCACATGCAGTGATAGACCGCCAGCTATACAACCGCTTCATTTACGATCAGGACATCCATGCCCTCTACGCTACCTATTCAGGACGCCTTGGCAAACTGGGCTTCCAAGTGGGGGTGCGTGGCGAATATTGGAAAGTCAGCTCCGAGTCGCGCGACTATTATCAGGAGTTCGACGGACAGGCTCCTACGACATTTGAAAAAGACTACTTCAGCCTATTCCCCAGCCTTTTCCTATCCTACGAACTTCCGGGCGGCAACGAGTTGCAGGTCAACTATACCCGTCGTTTGCAACGTCCGTGGGGCGGACAGCTCAATTCGTTCAAGAATATCACCGACTCCACCAACATCTCTTACGGTAATCCCGAACTGCAGCCGCAGTATTCCAATGCCTACGAGTTGAACTACATCAAGAATTGGACCGACCACACCCTTTCGCTGTCGGGCTATTACCGTACGACGGACGATGTCATCCAGCGCATCCGCTATCGCGAAGGCAACGTGATGTATTCTACCGACCGGAACGTCACCCAGTCGCAGTCTGCCGGTCTTGAAATTGTGGCCAAGAATAAGCTGACCCGCGCCATCGACCTCACTACCACAGTCAATCTCTTCTACTACAAACTCGATGGTTTTGGTTTTGAAATGGCCGACCAGTGGGTAACCGGCAATAGCGACGAGGACTTCTCGTGGAATGCCCGCATGATGGCCAATGTCATCCTGCCGTACTCTTTCTCCTTGCAAGTAACGGGCAACTACAATGCCCGCCAAGTGGTGGCGCAGGGCTATCGGGAGGCCAACTACTCTGTAGATGCCGGACTGCGCAAAACCTTCTGGAACAAGAAACTCAGCTTGAGTGTCAATGTGCGTGACATCTTCGACTCCCGCAAATGGCACACCATCACAGAGACGGGAGATACTCGCGTGGATAGCAAAAATTGGCGTGGCGGACGCCGCATTGGCCTTACCCTGACCTACAGTTTCGGAAACATGAAGATGAGCAACCGCAAACCCAACCGTTCCGACGCTGGTGGTGACGACGCCAGTCCGATGGATGCTTATTCCGGTGGGGAATAAGCCTTGTGATGAAGGTTGGTTGTCATTATGCATAAAAAAGAATGCCTCTGTCAGAATTGAAAATGACAGGGGCATTCTTTTGTGGGACACTTGGCAAGGTCACTTTCCTTTCCGTTCCCTCACGTTTCCTTCGTGTGATGGCTTCATCTTCTTCAGCAGTTCGCGCTGGAAGCGGCCTTCAGCACCTTGCACTGCGAAAATTTGTTTGTAGGTCAGTACCTTGTGATAGCGTGGAAGATACTCTTTCTCCAGTTCTTCAGCTTGTATGCGCAGGTCGGCAATCTTCTCCAGCAGTTGGCAGTATTCTTCTTCGCTGAGTTGCTTGTCGCGGGTATCTCTGCGGAGTTTCCAGATTTGTCCGTTCAGTTCGTGTTTCTTTCGTTGGCATTCGTTGTAGATGGGGAAGAATGCGGCGGCCTCCTTGTCGGTGAGTCCGACCTGCTTGGTGATGAACTGTTCGCGCTTGGCGTCGAATTCCTCTTTGCTCATGTGCGGTCGGTGTCCTCTCTCTTGTGCTGCCAATGCGAGGCATAGCAGGAGGGCTGTCAGCAGTATGGTTGCTCTTTGTCTCATTGTTTTGTTTGTTATGGGGTTTTCAAATTATACGTTTCGTTTCATTCGGCTTCGGTGAGATAGCGATAGAGGGTATAGTCATCTACCATGGCATATTCTATCATGGTGTCTATCTCCTCGTCAGTGAGTGTCCCTTCAGTCTGTGCGGTCGGTTCGGTTTGTCCTACACTGTTTCCAAGGAACACTTTGGCCGAGAATATTACCCCGGCGAACATGGCTGCCAGGTAAAACCACGGTTTTACCCGTTGCCACAAGGTGATGACAGGTCTCTCCGTATCTTCAGCAATGGGGGCTTCATCGGACAGTTGTTCCATCAGCTTTCCGGTGAATTGTTCGAAGTATCCTTCGGGGACGGTAAAAGGGTTTTCCGTGCCACATTTTCTGATGATTTCTTCTTCTTTCATTCTCTATGTCTCCTTTTCTTCGTTATCTATTTGATGTCCTGATTGTGATATGGTTTAAAGATAAGCTTCCAAAAAGTGGCTTATCTTTTTTACGGCCAAGTGGTAAGATGCTTTGAGTGCACCTACGCTGGTGCCCAACACTTGCGACATCTCTTCGTATTTCATCTCTTGGAAATATTTCATGTTGAACACCAGCCGTTGTTTGTAGGGCAGGGTGAGCAGAGCTTCCTGCAAGAGCTTTTGGGCATCGTTGCCATTGAAGTAGGTGTCGCCCTCCAGCCGGTCGGCCAGTGAGCCTTCCGGTGAGTCAATATCGACAGTGGTGACAATCGGTTGCCGGTTGAGGAAGGTCAGCGTCTCGTTGGTGGCGATGCGGTAGAGCCAGGTGGACAGGCGGGATTCGCCCCGGAAGGTGTCGATGCCGGTCCATGCCTTGATGAAGGTGTTTTGCAGGATGTCGTTGGCATCATCGTGCGAAAGCACCATGCGGCGAATCTGCCAATAGAGCCTTTCGCTATAGGCTGTCACCACCTGTCCGAATGCTTTCCGGCGGGTCTCCGGATGGTGCAGTTGCCCGATGATGTCTTCTTCGTTAAACTCTTTCATGCCATGCTGGATGTTCTGTCATGTTGGTATGATTCCTTTGGGAGGAAAAAGTTTAATGCTCAGAGTGTGATTTTCAGATTTTCCTGTGCCAACAGGGTGTTGGGGAATATCTCTTTGGCTTCGTGGAGGAGCACGCTTTCGTCTTCGTAGCGTGCGCTGAAGTGTCCGATCAGCAATTGGCCGACTCCGGCATTGTGTGCGAAGGTGGCAGCCTGCCGGGCGGTAGAGTGACAGGTCTCTTTGGCACGGGCAGCATTGTCTTCGGCAAAGGTGGCTTCGTGGAAGAGCAGGTCGGCTCCTCGGACAAGGCCGGTATTCTCCGGCAGATAGGTCGTATCTGAGCAGTAGGCGTACTTGCGGGGGGGTGGTGCGGGAGTCGTCAGGCGGCTGTGTGGCACAAGGATGCCTTCGGGGGTGGTATAGTCACCGCCGTTCTTGATGCGGTTCAGTTCGTGGTAGGGTATTTGGTAAAAGTCTATCATTTCGCGGATGAGGTGGTCAGGCGTCTGCTTCTCTTCGAAAAGGAATCCGCAGCAAGGGATGCGGTGGTTCAGCGGGATGGTGGTGACAGCGACGGACCGGTCGTCGTAGATGAGGGCAGGCTCTCTGTGGTCAAACGGGTGGAACTCCACTTCGAAGCTGATGCCCCGGCAGAAGTAGCCGAGCCACGGGCGCATGAGAGTTTCCAAATCCTTGTGTGCATGGATGTGCAGGGTGGCTGTACGGCCTAATAGGGAGAGGGTGGAGATGAGGCCGATGAGGCCGAAGCAGTGGTCGCCGTGCAGGTGTGAGATGAAGATGTGCCCCAGCCGTGAGAATCCGATGCGTGAACGTCGGATTTGCAGTTGTGCCCCCTCGCCGCAGTCTATCATGAAGAGCTTCTCACGGATGTTGACTATCTGTGAGGTGGGGAAATGGCGGGTGGTGGGGAGGGCCGAGCCGCAACCGAGAATGTGAATTTCAAACTTTTCCATGCCAGATAATTAATAATGATATATATATATAATAAGGTATAGTGTGAAAAAGGCCGATGATTATTCTCTCACCGGCCTTTCTTCAATTATGTAGCATCTCTTTTGTCAACTTGTCAACTAACTCGTCAACAGAAGAAATTACTTTCCTTTTTCCATCTGCTCTTTCAGGGCAGCCAATGCATCAATGTCACCGAGGGTGGTAGATGCAGCCTGGTTCTGGATAACGGGAGTCTCCTCCTTCTTGCTGTTGTTCTTCTTGGCTGCAGCCTTCTTCTCTGCCTTAGCTTCTGCCTTGGCTACATCTTCGAAGATGCGGCTGTGAGAGAGGATGATGCGCTTGGCGTCTTTGTTGAACTCAATCACCTTGAATTCGAGCTTCTCGTCGAGTTGTGCCTGCGAACCGTCTTCCTTCACGAGGTGCTTCGGAGTGGCAAAGCCCTCTACACCGTAAGGCAGGGCGATGACAGCACCCTTGTCGAGCATTTCGATGATAGTTCCTTCGTGGATAGAGTCAACCTTGAAGATAGTTTCGAACACGTCCCAAGGATTTTCTTCCAACTGCTTGTGGCCGAGGCTCAAGCGACGGTTGTCCTTGTCAATCTCCAGCACCTGCACTTCGATGTTGGCACCAATCTGAGTGAACTCAGAGGGATGCTTCACCTTCTTTGTCCAAGAGAGGTCTGAGATGTGGATGAGTCCGTCAACGCCCTCTTCGATTTCAACGAATACACCGAAGTTGGTGAAGTTGCGTACTTTGGCAGTGTGCTTGCTGCCTACGGGATACTTCTCTTCGATAGTTTCCCACGGATCCTGCTTCAGCTGCTTGATGCCGAGTGACATCTTACGCTCGTCGCG
>CAZTPB010000149.1:2494-5257 GCA_964614555.1 uncultured Bacteroides sp. | reverse complement strand
TTGTATCTCTTCTAAATAAGTTCTTTGCCATTTGCCGCTCCTCCTGCACTCCTAAGTGACATTAAAAAAATAACTTGCATCAGTTTTTATAGACATTGCTTTTTCATTTACTCATCTGTCAGTCTCTCTTTTTGCCGCTTTTATCTTTGTTCATCAGTCACATAGCCCGCTATGTTCCTTCTTCACAAAGACAAAATCAATCAAAAATAGAGACTAAAACTGAAGCAATTTATTTTTTCAATGTCACTAAAAACTGCAACAGACAAAAAGACTGATGGCGGAACATAAAAACCCGAATCGCACAGAATTTTTGGAAGCCGTTTTTTCTTTTTTCAAGGCATCCTTTGGTTTCTTTATGGCCGGATGGGAATTTTTATCAGCCTGCAGGAGAACAAATCGGGCACCACTGTCTCTATTTTAAATATTGTTCGCGCGTACGTAAAGCAAGCCTGCTTTACGGGACAAAAAAGCATACGCATATAGAAAAAGGGATGTTGTCAAAACCCTTTATTCATCGCACATTGGCACATCGGCAATGCAAAATCTTCCGACATTTACATTAATTAACGATTGGGGGGGTAAAATAAGTGTTTTTTTTATAATTTTGTCCCGAATTTTAAAAGCAAGAAACTTACGAGTCGTGAAAAAAAGCACACTTCAAACAAATCATACTCTACAGAAAACGCTGAAAACGCTCTTTCATTCAATGAAAAGGCAGATGCTCTTTCTGTGTATATTGCTGGCAGGCGGAGCAGCACCAGCCGCTGCACAGACGACCGCTTCGCAATCAAAGGACAGCGTGGCAGCGGTAAAAGAACCCTTCCGCAACAAAATCGGCATACGCACGAATGTGGTTGATTGGCTGTTCACGATCCCCAACTTGGGTATAGAGATGGAGGTGGGCAAATCGAAGTATTACCGCAACCCCTACACCATCAGCCTTGTCGGACGATACAACTGGGATGCCTGGAGCCGCTACAACCCCTCCATGGTGTTCAACGTGGCCGACATCCGTATAGAAGGGCGCAAGTATTGGAATACAGTAGATATGAACCGGATGGAAGCTCAGGAGGTCAGAGACTCTATGACCTATGCCCAATATCTGTGGAAATATGCGTTCAAGATGGACCGTCTGGAGCCGCGCAAGGAGCGTGGATACTATGCCGGATTCTATTTAGGCTATCACAACTACTCCATCAAGTTCGGCTCTACGGGCAAGCAAGGCATGGCGTTCAGCGGAGGCCTGACTGCCGGATTCACCATCCCCCTTTATTCCTACCGCGACCGCTACATCGACCTCGACTTGGGCGGGAGTCTCGGACTTTTCTATGGAAAATATGATGAATACGGCTATGACGCCGAGAGCGACTGCTATCCCATCAAGGCAAAGGGCAAAAGTGCCCTCCTCCCTTGGGTGACTGAACTGCGTGTGGCCCTCGTCTATCGCTTTGAGACTGTGCGCAAGAAGACCCTTACATACAAATATGGCCGTGAAGAACGCCAGAAAGAAATCAGTGCACGCAAAATAGCACGCGACAAGGCACGCGACCAGCGGCGCGACTCGCTGGCACTGGTGCAGAAGGCCAAGGAGCAGCAACGCGACTCGGCCAAGCAGGCACGGCGGGCAGAAAAAGCATTGAAGGCTCTGCAGGACAGCCTCAAGAGAGCCGAGCGCGACTCCATCAAACTGGATCTCCAATTGCGACGCGCCCTGCAAGACAGCATAGAGAATGCCAAGCGCGACTCCATCAGACTGGAACGCCAACTGCAGCGTGCCTTGCAGGACAGCATAGAGAACGCCCAAAAGGATTCGATCAAATTGGCCCGTCAATTGAAAGAGATTATGCAAGACTCCATCAAGGCTGCCCAAAAACGGATGAAAGAAGAAGATACTGTTCCCGCTGATTCTGCTCAGGTGGAAGAAGAATCGATTCCGGACGGAGAAGAAAATCAGGCATCGGAAAGCCCGATAGGCGAAGCGATGGAGCAGGTGGCCGGCGAACTGGAAGGATTGCCGGCACAGGTAGAGATTGTGCCGGACACTCGTCCGCAAGTGCCTGAGACAGAGACTGGAGAAGAGGAACCTGTAGCTACCGCCCCGGAGGAAGAGGAGACCACAGTGCCAGAAGACGGTGAAACCACTTTGCCGGAGGAAGAGGAGGACGCTGCACCTGAAGACGGCGAACCGGAGGAAAGTGAGAACGAAAACGAATGAGTATGAAGAGTACAAGGAAAAGGACATATACGATGAATTGCTTGACCAGATATATTGCATTCATGGCTCTGCCGTTGTTGTTTGCCGCATGTACGGAGGTGGAGTTGTGCGAGGGAGAGGAACATCCCCACTTGGCGGTGCTCTCTTTCCGCTTCAATTGGGAAGAAGGCTCTTCAGTTGAAGGGAGACCTGACACAATGTTAGTGATGGCCAACCGCATCATCAACACATGGAGAGCCGGTTTTCAGGTAGAGGTTCCGAAAGAGAATGGGGGTGTGACCAATGAGGGTGAGACTGTGTTCGGCAAACTGATAACCACCGTGGATGAAGCTGCTGACGAAAACATGCCGGATGGAGATGGTCCGGATGAGAATGCCCCGGAGACGGATACGGACGCGGAAACCCCTCCCGATGAAGAAAACAATCCCGACAATTCCGGTGAAGAAAACAATCCAGGAGAAGAAGGTGACGGGCCTGCAGATAATGGCGGCACAGCTACGGACGAACCTTCGGACAATGGCGGTGAAAATGAAGGAGAAGGAGAAGGA
>CAZTPB010000149.1:0-2394 GCA_964614555.1 uncultured Bacteroides sp. | reverse complement strand
GAAGGAGAAGGAGAAGGAAATGAAAGCGGTGAAGGCGATGAAGGTGACGAAAACGGCACAGACACACCGGCCATACCGGACAAGCTGATGAGAATCAAGGAGGGCGACTTCCAGTTCATAGCCATCAACGGAAACTACGACGAATGTGAAATCGAACGCATCGAGGAGTTCCAGACAGACCCTACGGTCAAGGCCAAAGAGCTCTATGTACGCTACAAGACTTATGAAAAGGCGGACAAGGCACTGGAGGTGTTCGGCCATCCATGGATTGACTACAACCCTTACGGACATTTCATCATTTCGGCCATGAACCCCACGTGGTATGCACTGGTGCCCGTGCAGACCATCCGTGCCGGCGAAGATTGTATGGTGACACTCACCCCTGAGTGTGTCACACAAAAATACACCATCAAGTTCAACGTGGAAAAAGAGAGCGGAGTAAAGATAGACACCATCATCGGTGTGCTGGGAGGTATCCCCCAACGGTATGGAATGACCACCCGCTACATCGACGTGGAGACTACCAACAAGATGATATTCGTACCCGAAGCTGACTATGACAGCAATGACGAACTGACCACACTGGACTGCACAGGACAGGTCAATGCCATCGGACTGGTGCGGAGCAAGGGGAAAGCCTATACGCAAGGCCCCGGCATCCTGCAGCTCTGCATCTATGCCAGCACAGAGCGCGACGGACAACCGGTAAGGAAGACCTTCTATGCCATCATCAACCTCTACAACACCATCAGCGAGGCCAAACCTCTGGTGGCAGTCGATAACGGGACACACGTGGTGCAGAACGGCAAAGAGATTCTCCTCGACATCAAGAGTGTGCTCCGCATCGACAAGAACGGCATCATCGAGACCCCCGATGAGGACAACACGATGGACCGCTGGAAAAATGCCGGCTCCTTCAACGTAGATATTTAAGGACCGAAGCGACAATAGACAAAAATAAAGACATGACAGAGATAACAGATAAGATGAAAACAGTGAGAAACATAGCGACCTCCTGGATGGGATGGGCTTGCGCCTGTCTGGTACTGACCACCGGGTGCAATGAGTCTTATCCCGGCATACAGTATGAAGAGTCGGACGAAGTGACAGGCAATGTGGAGTCTTCAGACTCCCTCCCGATCATGCTGACAGTGAACGCTCCCCAGCTGAGTTTTGCCACCCGAGGCACCGGAGCCATCGACGAAGAAAATTCCATCTGGAAGACAGAGCAGACCCGCTTCTACGTATATGCCTTCTTGGCCAACAATAATTTCTATGACGGGCCGACAGACTACACCAGGCATGCCACCAATCCACAAAACGACTTTTGCCTGGTGGACGACCCTGCAACAGGACATGGCAGGATGGTACGCTTCGAACGCACCGGCGATGCCACCGATGCCGACGGCGGACTGGAGTGGGCCGACGGGGACGGGAAGGTCTATTACAACTACACCCATCAGGACTACAAATACGACTTCTTCCTCTATCACATAGACGATGCCACGGTCAGCAACTTCAACCGACAGCAGGACGAAATCTCCTTTGACGTGGAGATCGACGGCACTCAGGACATCATTTCCGGGGTCGCCTCTCCGTCAGGAAGCGACATTGAGCGGCTGGAGAACGAAAGCAACAAGGAGTTCCTGTATGACTTGAAGAACGAACAGAACTATGTCTATAGCACATTGCTGGCCCACCGCGGTGTGCATCCGAACTTCAAGGTGCGGCACGAACTGGTGCGGTTCAGGTTTTTCATAAAGAAGGGGGACGAGATGGCGGGAGACATCAGCATCCGCGACATCATCATACACGGCAATGACAAGGCCCGGTTTACCGTAGCCGCCCAAGATGCGGAGAAAGTGGGGCTGGACTTTGCGGCTTACCCGAAGCATACACGCGACTTCCATCTGCCGGAGAAGAGCGTGTCGGCGGATGGCTCCATCTCCTATACTCCGACGGATGCTACAGGGATTAATCCTGAGAAATATGACCTGAAGCAGATGAATGTGGGGGAAATGACCCAAATCGGTGACGACTTGCTGATGGCATCGCAATGCAGTTATATGCTGACCCTGAGATGCCAGCAGAAAATCATCCAGAATGGTGAGGATGTGATAAGGACATTCTCGCCGGTCTATACGCTCAGTCTTCAGGATACACCGGACATACCGTTGACACCGGGGGCGTTGTACAATGTGAACATTTCGGTGTACGGCCTGCAGGAAATCCAGATTCAGACCGAAGGGCTGGAATGGAAAAAGGGACATGACATCAACCTGGATGACGAAGAGATGACTGACTGAGACAACCATTAATATCATATAACTAATTTATTAACTTAAAAAACAAAAGTATGAAGAAACAATTGATGTACGCAACCCTCTTTATGGG
>CAZTPB010000148.1:3896-5269 GCA_964614555.1 uncultured Bacteroides sp. | reverse complement strand
CTGGATACATAGAATTGACCATCCCCGACAAACCAAAGAGCATCAATCAGAAATACCGATTGACTCCTAAGGGATTGCAGTTTAAGGAAATGATAAGGAGAAAAAAGGAATAATACAATATTATCACATATATGCGAACAGTAATCCAACGCGTGAGCCATGCATCGGTGACCATTGACGGGGTGGTGAAGTCGGCCATCCGGAAGGGGTTGTTGGTGCTTGTGGGCGTAGAAGACGCGGACACGGAAGAGGACATACAGTGGCTCTGCAAGAAGATTGTGGGGCTGCGCGTGTTTGACGACGAACAGGGGGTGATGAACAAGAACATCCAAGATGCCGGAGGTGATATCCTGGTTATCAGCCAATTCACCCTGTTTGCCTCGACAAAGAAGGGGAACAGACCATCGTACATACGGGCGGCCAAGCCGGACATCTCGGTGCCCTTATATGAGAAGTTTTGCGAAGAGTTGAGCATTGCCCTCGGGAAGCCTGTGGGCACAGGGGAGTTCGGCGCCGACATGAAAGTGGAACTGCTGAACGACGGCCCGGTGACGATTTGCATGGATACGAAGAATAAGGAATAAAAAAGGAGACCCTCCCTGACCCTCCCTACAGGGAGGGAATTTGCTTACACGAAGCTATCCTGTTCCCTCCCTCACAGGGAGGGTTAGGGTGGGTCTGATAACTGAATATTATGACCCTACAAGAAGCACAAGAGCGCGTTGACGGGTGGATAAAGACCTACGGCGTGCGCTATTTCAGCGAACTGACAAACATGGCCTGCCTCACCGAGGAAGTGGGCGAACTGGCACGTATCATGGCACGCACATACGGCGACCAATCGTTCAAGGAGGGCGAAAAGCACGACCTTGGCGACGAGATGGCCGATGTCCTGTGGGTGCTCATCTGCTTGGCCAACCAGACGGGCGTAAATCTCACCGAAGCCTTCGAGCGGAACTTGCAAAAGAAGACCGAGCGGGACAAGGAGAGACACCTGAAGAATGAAAAATTAAAGAATTAAAAATTAAAATTATAACCATTATGAACCATCATCATCATCACGACCACGATTGCGAGTGTGGATGCGGTCACGAGCACGACCACTTCCACGAAACCGATTTCAGCAACCAGGACAAGTACCACGAAGCCCTGGCACAGTATGATACCCAACTGAGCGACGAACACGTCAGTGCACAAGTTGCCCGCCTGTTGGAGCGCGTCAGCGAGAACGACACACCCGAGGTGAAAAAGACGCTCTTCAGCCTTCTCGACCTCACCACTCTGAAGTGCACCGACAACGAAGAGAGTGTGCTTGGCTTTGTAGAAAAAGTAAATACATTGGACGAAGAACACCCCGACCTTCCGCACGTAGC
>CAZTPB010000148.1:0-3796 GCA_964614555.1 uncultured Bacteroides sp. | reverse complement strand
CCCGAAGCGGCCTTTGTCATGTGCCAAGCCATCAAGGAGTACTACGCCAAAACGGGCCGCAAAATCGGTTTTAAGGCCGCTGGAGGCATCAACACCGTACGGGACGCCCTCTCCTACTACACCATCGTAAAAGAGCTGTTAGGCGACGAATGGCTCTCCCCTGCCCTCTTCCGCATCGGCACCAGCCGACTGGCCAACCTGCTGCTCAGCGACATTTTGGGCGAAGAGGTAAAGATATTCTGACGAAGAACCAAACAACCATAACAAAAGGGCTGCATCCGGATTCCGGGCAGCCCTTTTTCTTTTGCAATCCGCCTCCCGGAACAGGCGTACCCATGTAAAAAAGGGATATGGGAAGCAAAAGCGAATAACCGCAAAGCCATTGAATGAAAATGCTACGGAGAAAAATCAGTTTTGCTTCACTAAAAAACTCCTCAGCGTTTAGTCAGAAATTTAATCACCAGTGCTGATTATATGATTAGCACTGATGATTATGTGATTAGTAGTGGTGATTATGTAATCAGCACTGGTGATCAAACTTCTGACTAAAGGAAAATCAAGAAAAAAGCAAGTCAAACCAACTTTTTCTTTGGGCAAACAGAAAACCTCTTCCGGCGGTAATTTCACGAGCAATGGGCTAAACAGACATCAGAGGAGAATCAGTCTTTTCCACCGAAAAGGACAACTCTGCCGCTTTTTGCGTCACGGCGGGAAAGGGATTTTTCCGTACCTTTGCCGACACAATCATCACGAATAAAAAACTATGTCCCATCACTGTAAAACAAGGAGTGCCATGCTCGCCGCCCTGCTACCCATCGTAGCGGGGTGCGACATGGTGGAATACCACCCCTACGACGCACGCATCGAGGGAATGACCGACATCAACAGCCGAAACATCGTGCGCATCGAAGAGAGCCTGCGGGATGCCGAGGGGTTCCGCTTTGCCTTCATCACCGACACCCAGCGGTGGTACGACGAGACGGAGGACGCCGTGGAGGCCATCAACCGACGGACGGACGTGGACTTTGTTCTCCACGGAGGCGACCTGACAGACTTCGGAGCCACGAAGGAATTGCTGTGGCAGCGGGATATACTGAACGGCCTGAAGATGCCCTACGTCTGCCTGATAGGCAACCACGACTGCCTGGGAACGGGCGAGGAGGTATTCAATAAGGTGTTCGGCGACCCGAACTTCAGTTTCACGGCCGGCGACGTGCGTTTCATCTGCCTGAACACGAACGCACTGGAGTATGACTATTCGGAGCCGGTGCCCGATTTTCAATTCCTGAAATCCGAGCTTGACTCGTTTCCTGCGGAAGCGCGACGCACCCTGTTTGCCATGCACGTGAAGCCCTTCGACGAACAGTTCAACAACAATGTGGCAGAGGTGTTCCAATACGTGTTGCGCACCTTCCCCACCCCGCTGTGCTGTGTTTACGGCCACGGGCACAAGCTGGCAGCCGACGATTTGTTTGGCGATGGGTTGATGTACTACCAATGCAGCAACATCAAGGACCGGAAATACCTGTTGTTTACCATAAATAAGGAGGGATATGAGTATGAGGTGGTGGATTTTTAGTATATTGTTTCTTGGCTCTGTGATTATGGCTCCTGTCCATGCTTTTGAGTGGATGCCGGATAGTCTCAATTCGTTATCAGGGAAATATGAGCAGCGGATGTACAAATACCATCATTGGTGGCAGGGGCTGATTCCCTCACATACGGTTTTGCAATATGCAGGCAGCATTGGGTTCTTATCGGCAGGTGTCGGTTGGGATTATGGGAAACGGAACCAGTGGGAGACAACGGTACTATTGGGATATTTGCCGAAGTATAATTCTGATAAGAGCAAACTCACTTTCACGTTAAAGCAGAATTATACTCCATGGAGTATCACGCTGAAGCCTGAACGGCTGACGGTGGAGCCGTTGACCTGTGGACTCTTTTTCAATACTATTTTCAGTGAGGAGTTTTGGGTGGACGAACCCGATCGTTATCCTAAAGGATATTATGGATTTTCTACTCGTGTCCGTACGCACATTTTTGTAGGACAACGTTTGACCCATCATTTCAATGGGAAGGATAAGAAAAGCAAAAGCATTACGGCTTATTATGAATTGAATACATGCGACCTTTATATCGTGAGCCTTTTCACCAATCCTGACTATCTGAACTTGTGGGATATCCTTAGCCTCTCATTTGGAATAAAGATGCAGATTTTCTGATGAATCATTTTTTTCGATTCACCACATAGTCGATATAAGTTGCCAAAGCGATGCGTACAGATTCGTCCGGACATTCGGCAAGCAGTGTATGCGCGCGCTCTACCAAGTGTTGCATGTACTGCTCGGCATAGGCGATACCTCCCTCGGCTTTGGTAAAGGCTACCAAGCGGGCAATCTCTTCATCTGTAGCCTCTTGTCGTTTTACCTTGTGCGCCAAGGTCATCATCTCTTCGTTGCCGGTCGATAGCAGGGTATGGATTGCGGGCAGGGTCAGTTTCCCTTCGTGCATATCGTTGCCCACGGGCTTACCGATGGCCGCCGCATTGTCCGAATAGTCAAAGATATCGTCTTTGATCTGGAAAGTGATACCTATGATTTCTCCGATGCTTCTCGCCCACTCCACTTTCTCTGGTGACGCTCCGGCTGAGAGGGCTCCCACTTGGGCGCATGTTTCAAAGAGGACGGCCGTCTTCTTTCGGATAATTTGGAAATAGGTCTCTTCGGAGATGGTTTCGTTGGACACGTTGGACAGTTGCAGGATTTCCCCTTCGGCCAAACATTGCCCCAATTTGGAGATGAGATGGATGATATCCACATCGCCCGTCAATGAACCGTGCAGGAGTGAAGTGGAGAGCAGATAATCCCCCACCAACACCGACACGCGGTTGTCGAACACAGCGTTGACCGACGGCTGTCCGCGGCGTTCGCGACTGTTATCGACCACATCGTCGTGCACCAAGCTGGCCGTGTGCAACAGTTCGAGCGATGCTGCCGCGTGGAGAGTCTTTTCCGTCACTCCTCCTTGGCACTTGGCCATCAGTAGGGCCAGAATGGGGCGCATCATCTTGCCAGTCTGTTGGCTGATGTGTTCAAGCACCTGTCCCAGCAGGTCATAGTCGCTGCTGAGCGAGGAGCGCATGAGGGTTACCAGTTGCTGAATTTCGCTTTCAATGGGTGCTGTTATGAGGGATTGTTGATTCATCGTCCTGCAAATTTGCAGCAAAATTAGTAATAAAACATCAAAGTAACGCGTAATACGCAGTTAAAGTCAGCAATTTTTAGTACTTTTGACACGAAAATCAGGATAAAGCCAGTTGACGAGTTAACAAGACACAAGTTGACAAGGGCCATGCGGCACTTTGTTCTTCCACTTTGTTTTATCAACACCCCTCACCTCGTCAACTTGTCAACTTGTTAATTCGTCAACTAAAAGAATATGGAAAAATTGTTTTTTCTCGACGCTTACGCGCTCATCTATCGCGCCTACTACGCCTTCATCAAGAACCCCCGCATCAATTCCAAGGGGATGAACACGTCGGCCATCTTTGGCTTTGTCAACACACTGGCCGATGTCATCAAGCGGCAACAGCCCACCCATATCGGTGTAGCCTTTGACCCGGCCGGCCCGACCTTCCGCCACGAAGCCTTCGAGCAGTACAAGGCGCAGCGTGAGGAGACCCCCGAGGACATCCGCCTGTCCGTGCCCATTATCAAGGAGATTATCACGGCCTATCGCATCCCTATCCTCGAGGTACCCGGTTTCGAAGCCGACGATGTAATAGGCACTTTGT
>CAZTPB010000147.1:0-5272 GCA_964614555.1 uncultured Bacteroides sp. | reverse complement strand
TTTTTGAGAGAGAGTCCTTGTTCCGAATCAGGAACAGGGACTTTTTTTGTATATGAGTATGAAATTTCTTATATTCTGTAGGGGCAAAGTCAAGAAAATGATGTAATTTTGCAACCTGATAATTATCTATTAGTTTATGGAGCTTGACATTCTTACGGCCGTATCACCGATTGACGGTCGCTACAGAGGGAAGGCGGGAGTCTTGGCCTCTTATTTTTCAGAATTTGCACTGATTAAATACCGTGTGCAAGTAGAAATCGAATATTTCATCACTTTGTGTGAATTGCCTTTGCCGCAATTGAAGGAATTTGATGTCACTTTGTTTGATGCATTGCGTGACATCTATCGTAATTTTTCGGAGGCGGACGCTACGCGTATCAAGGATATTGAGAGCGTGACTAATCATGATGTAAAGGCTGTAGAATATTTCATCAAAGAACAGTTTGACAAAATTGGAGGATTGGAACCTTATAAAGAGTTTATCCATTTCGGATTGACTTCCCAGGATATTAACAATACTTCGGTTCCTCTTTCTATCAAAGAGGCATTGTCCGATGTCTATTATCCGCTGATGGATGAGTTGATTGCTCAATTGAAGGTCTATGCTGATGAGTGGAAGAATATCCCCATGTTGGCAAAAACACATGGCCAGCCTGCTTCTCCAACTCGTTTGGGCAAGGAGGTGATGGTGTTCGTATATCGTTTGGAACGTCAGTTGGCAATCTTGAAGTCTTGCCCATTGACGGCTAAGTTTGGTGGTGCAACAGGTAACTATAATGCTCATAATGTAGCCTATCCTCAATATGATTGGAAGTCTTTTGGAAACCGTTTCGTAGCTGAGAAATTGGGCTTGGAGCGTGAGGAATATACCACTCAGATTTCTAACTACGACAATTTGGGAGTTATCTTTGATGCGATGAAGCGTATCAATACCATTTTGATTGATATGAATCGCGACTTCTGGCAATACATCTCCATGGAGTATTTCAAACAGAAAATTAAGGCTGGCGAGGTTGGTTCGAGTGCCATGCCCCATAAGGTGAATCCCATTGACTTTGAAAATTCGGAAGGAAATCTTGGTGTCGCCAATGCATTGTTGGAACATCTTTCTTCGAAATTGCCCGTTTCTCGTTTGCAGCGTGACCTGACAGACTCTACTGTTTTGCGTAATGTGGGAGTTCCCTTTGGTCATATTGTCATTGCGGTACAGAGTTCGTTGAAGGGGCTGCGTAAATTGTTGTTGAATGAGACAGCCATTTATCGTGATTTGGACAATTGTTGGAGTGTCGTGGCAGAGGCCATTCAGACTATACTGCGTCGCGAGGCATATCCTAATCCTTATGAGACATTAAAAGCTCTGACGCGTACCAATCAAGCTATTACCGAGGAGTCTATCCGAACTTTTATTGATGAACTAAATGTCTGTGAAGACGTTAAAAAAGAGTTGAGAGCTATCACTCCCCGTACTTATACTGGTGTGTGATCGACTCGATAAAAATATGTTTTAAAAGTCCGCGAGGGCATAACGAATTAAAGATTAATTATGATGACAGAAAATGAAAATTGGCGTAATGCTTCTGATGAGAATCAGGAAGGCGCAAATGGTTATAACAAATCGTATAACCGCGAAAACAGATTTAACACTCGCAACAACTATGGACACCAGGAAGGAAGCGGGCGTCCTTATCGTTCAAACTTTAACGGGAATCGTATGAATGGCGAACGTCCGCAACGTCCTCGCTTCACTCGCAATGCGGAAAACGGTGGTGATTTCCAACCCCGTTCACGATATACCCGTGTAAATAATCGTCCGGAAGGAGATTTTGCTCCCCGCTATTCGCGTCCGCAACGTTCCTATGACAACCAAGAGGGAGGTGAGGCACGTCCCTATCGTTCGTCTTATAATCGTAACTTTACAAGTAGCAATCGTCCCCGTTTCAATAATAACGGTGGTGAAGAGCGTTCATGGCGTGGCAGTAACCCCAATGGAGGATACAATTCAGAACGTCCGCAACGTCGTTCTAATTTCAATGCACCCAATGGCGCTCGTCCTTATCAAGGACAGCAAGGGGGGCCTCGTCGGCGTACGGCTGATTACAACCCCAATGCCAAGTATAGCCGTAAGAAGCAAATTGAATATAAAGAGATTCTGACTGACCCGAACGCTCCTATTCGTCTGAACAAGTATTTGGCAAATGCCGGTATCTGTTCACGTCGTGAGGCTGATGAGTTCATTACCGCAGGAGTAGTGTCTGTCAATGGTGAAGTTGTGACAGAATTGGGTACAAAGGTGACACGTGCGGATGTCATCAAGTTCCACGACCAATTGGTGAGTGCGGAACGTAAAGTTTATATTCTGTTGAACAAACCGAAGGATTGTGTGACGACCTCTGACGACCCTCAGGAGCGTAAGACTGTCATGGATCTGGTAAAGGGTGCTTGTGCAGAACGAATTTATCCTGTCGGTCGCTTGGACCGCAACACGACGGGTGTGTTGTTACTGACCAATGATGGAGATTTGGCTTCAAAGTTGACTCATCCCAAGTATCTGAAGAAGAAAATATATCATGTATATTGTGATAAGAATGTGGCCAAGTCTGACCTCGATCAGATAGCAGCCGGTATCATGTTGGAAGATGGTGAGATTCGTGCCGATGCCATCAGTTACGCCCATGAGACCGACAAGAAGCAGGTGGGCATTGAGATTCATTCAGGAAAGAATCGTATCGTGCGTCGTATTTTTGAGTCATTGGGTTATCGTGTCACCAAACTGGATCGTGTATTCTTTGCAGGATTGACAAAGAAGAACTTGCGTCGTGGCGATTGGCGTTTCCTCACCGAACAAGAGGTGAACATGCTTCGTATGGGCGCATTTGCATAAATTGAACAAATACCGAAAGAGAGAAAACTATATGGAAAAGATTTGTAGAACAAAGATAGTTGACCTGTTGAAGCGTACCGATTTCGGGGCTATGGTCAATGTGAAAGGTTGGGTGCGCACCCGTCGTGGAAGCAAGCAGGTGAACTTCATTGCCTTGAACGATGGTTCCACCATCAACAATGTGCAGATTGTGGTGGACGTGGCCAACTTCGATGAAGAGATGCTCAAGCAGATAACTACAGGTGCTTGTTTGAGTGTGAATGGTGAGTTGGTGGAGTCTGTTGGCTCCGGTCAGGCAGCTGAAATCCAAGCTCGTGAGATAGAGGTGTTGGGAACTTGCGACAACACTTATCCGCTTCAGAAGAAGGGACATTCCATGGAGTTCCTTCGCGAGATAGCTCACCTTCGTCCGCGTACCAACACGTTTGGTGCCATCTATCGTATCCGTCACAACATGGCTATGGCCATTCATAACTTCTTCCATCAGAAGGGATTCTTCTACTTCAATGCCCCCATCATTACCGCTTCGGATTGTGAGGGTGCCGGGCAGATGTTCCAAGTGACCACTATGAATCTCTATGATTTGAAGAAGGATGAGAATGGCTCTATCATTTACGATGACGATTTCTTTGGCAAGCAGGCCAGCCTCACTGTGTCTGGTCAGTTGGAGGGTGAGTTGGCTGCTACGGCCATGGGTGCCATCTATACATTTGGTCCCACGTTCCGCGCAGAGAACTCCAATACTCCCCGTCACTTGGCTGAGTTTTGGATGGTTGAGCCTGAGGTGGCTTTTGCTGACCTCACAGAGTTGATGAATCTCGAGGAAGAGTTCATCAAGTACTGTGTCAATTGGGCACTTGAAAACTGCAAAGACGACCTTGAATTCCTCAACAAGATGGTGGACAAAGGGCTCATCGAGCGTTTGCAGAGTGTGGTGAAAGCCGATTTTGTTCGCTTGCCCTATACCGAGGGTATCAAGATATTGGAAGAGGCCATTGCCAAGGGACATAAATTTGAGTTCCCCGTATATTGGGGGTGCGACCTCGCCAGCGAGCATGAACGTTACCTGGTGGAAGAGTACTTCCGGAAGCCCGTCATCATGATTGATTATCCGAAGGAAATCAAAGCATTCTACATGAAGCAGAACGAGGATGGAAAGACCGTACAGGGTACCGATGTCCTTTTTCCGCAGATTGGCGAAATTATCGGTGGTAGTGTCCGCGAAGAGAGCTATGACAAATTGATGACACGTATCAATGAGCTGAACATCCCCATGAAGGACATGTGGTGGTATCTTGATACCCGTAAGTACGGAACTTGTCCCCATGCCGGTTTCGGTCTTGGCTTCGAACGTCTGCTGCTCTTTGTTACGGGTATGACCAATATTCGGGATGTCATCCCCTTCCCCCGTACACCACGTAATGCAGAATTCTAAATAATCAGACTTTGCTTTGCCTGCATGGCAAAGTAAGACGTACAAGAGGCTCATTCTTTCTGATAAGTCGGAAAGAATGAGTTTTTTTGTATCCTTTTTGAAAGAAATCGTCTAAAAGATTGGTGGATTCGTTAAAAATGAATATTTTTGTCTTGCCAAGCGAGAACTATTAACTTAAAATATACCAGTATGAAAAAAAGATTCTTATTGACGTTTGTTGTAGCATTGCTCAGCATGTCAGCGACCGTTGTTTGGGGGCAAAAGAAGGACCGTACCAACTTGAAAGGTATTTGGCAGATGTGCTTCTATGTTTCAGGAGCTCAGGATGCTCCCAGTACATTACGTGCAGGAAATACATTCAAGATTCTTTCAGAAGACAATCGTGTGACAAATTTCACCGTAATTCCTGGCCGTGGAGCCATCATTACGGGTGTCGGTACTTATAAGGTGAAGGGTAATGTGCTTCGCGAAAGTGTGACGAAGAATATTCACTTGCCGATGCTCGAAGGGCAAGACAACGATTTGCAGTTCACTCTCAGTGAGGATGGTGATGTGATGTCTGTCAAGTTCTTTGTGAAGGAAGATGCACAGGGGCATGTCATAGATGCTTGGCATTATGAGACCTGGCGTCGGGTGGAAATGCCTGCTGAGTATCCACAGGATCTTGTAAGATGACAAGCTGTTAGGCAAAAGCAACAATACTTATATGAAGAAATTATTTGTGTCAATGTTAGCAATGCTTTGGGCATTTGCTGTTTGTGCTTCCGCAGAAGGAAGACGTATCGAGAGTTTCAATTACGGTTGGCGGTTTGTGTTGGAAAATGTGGCCGGCGCCGAGCAACCGCAATTCGACGACAGCCAATGGCGTACGGTGAATGTGCCTCATGATTTCCAGATTGAGCAGCCGTGGGTGGCACCCGATGCCAGTGAGCGTGCCGACAACAGCGACCCGGGTG
>CAZTPB010000146.1:0-5291 GCA_964614555.1 uncultured Bacteroides sp. | reverse complement strand
CCAACATGCCCATCCAGCGCAACTGGCGCACCAACATCGTGGGCCGTGTGCTCACCAGCGATGAAGACTTCATCATCATCATCGATCCTGAGTTCGAGGGCGAGTATAACCGCTATATCGGCATCCAGGAGCCTGTGTATGACGAGGCAACCTCTACCTACACCATTACCAATGCCGCCGAACTGGCTTGGGTGGCCAATGAGGTGAACGTGGAGGGCAACAACTTCGCAAAAAAGACCGTTGTGTTGGCCAACGACATTGATTTGGCCCACATGGCATGGACTCCCATCTGCGACGGTAGCGAAGGTTGTGCCAAGTGGTTCAATGGAACTTTCGACGGACAGGGCAAGACCATCAAGAACCTGAACGTGGTGGTTGAAGGAACCAGAAAACCGGCCGGTCTCTTCGGTAAGGTATTGGGTAAAATCCAGAACCTGAATGTGGACGGTGCAAAGGTGGTAGGCTTCGGACAGAACGGTGTCATCGCCGGTGGTATCTACGGAAGCATCAGCAACTGTACTGTGACCAATGCCGAAGTGACAGCCAATGCAGAACTGATTGACGGCACGTATGACAACGGTGACAAGGTGGGTGCCATTGTCGGTCAGGTTTGGGAAGGAAACTACAGCATCACGGGTTGCACCGTCAGCAACACCACGCTGAAGGCTTACCGCGATGCCGGTGCCATCACCGGTTGCCTGACTACCGGTTCCAACCATACACAGACTGTGACGGGCAACACCGTAGGCGAGAACGTGGTCATCATCATCGACCAGTCTGCCACTCCGTATGCCGGTGCTCCCAAAGACCCGAATGCCGGTCACTATGTGGGCAGTCTGCGTGGAAACGGTAACTTCGTTGTTGAGAACAACACGGGTGAGGCTGTCATCCAAGGCGTAGAATAACATTAGGAACTTATTTCTCTTCTCTCCCGTGCATTCTTGGTATTGCACGGGAGAGAGTGAAAAACTTGGAAAGATTTACTTTTTTGTTAATAATTACTCATTTCACATCATGAAAAGAAAATTTTATCCCTTGCTGGCCATCACCACACTGATGCTGGCCGCAGCCTGTTCGCAAGATGACCAGATGGGAAACTCCGACAACGAAGCGGAGGTGACATTCACCGCCAACCTTGAAGGTGTGGCATCGACTCGTGCCATCAGTGACGGTCTGACCGTAGACGAACTGATTTTTGAAGTGTATGACAAAGACGGTAACCGCATCGACGCTCTCCGTCAGGAGGGAATCACGGTGGACAATCGTGCTGCAACCGTAAACGTCCGCTTGGTAAAGGGACAGACCTACCAGTTCGTGTTCTGGGCACAGAAGTCCGGTCAGCAGCACTACAACGTGGAGGACCTGAAGAACATCGAAGTGACTTATACCTCAGAGGCCAATGACGAAAGCCGCGATGCCTTCTATCACTACGAAGGTGCCACACTGGTAACCAACTCGTTCGCTAAGGAGATTGTCCTGAAGCGTCCGTTTGCCCAGCTCAATCTCGGCACAACGGCAGACGACATTACCGCTGCCGCTACAGCCGGTGTCGTCATTGAAAAGTCAAGCGTGGTTGTGAAGGGAGCTGTCTATTCCTCACTCAGCACATTTGACGGTGAGGTGTCTGATCCCGTAGAAACAGCCTTCACTTTGAATGCCATTCCTGATGCAGAAACAGAGGAGTTGGTTATTGCCGATGAAGCTGAGCAGTTTGACATTGACAACTACGAATATCTCTCAACCAACTACCTGTTGGCTCCTGCCGAAGGAGAGAACTCTACCGAACTGGAGTTTGCGTTGGTGAATGCGGCCGGAGATACCATCAACACCTTGAGCGTGACCAATGCTCCTTTGCACCGCAACTGGCGTACAAACATCGTGGGAGGCATCCTTACAGGCGAAGGTACATTCAACATTGTCATCGACCAGAACTATGACAATGACTATAACTATGAGATGGAAGGCAGCGAACTGGAAATCCAGCCGTAATGAAATATGCAGAGCTACATAAGGGAGGTTCTATAAATTAGTTTCTTCGTTTATTCGGGTTAGTCCTCAAAAATCCGAAGCAAAGCCTCGCAAGCCAATTTATAGAACCTCCCATAAAAGTTAAGGAGAAAAAACAATGATTATAGGTGTAATATTAGGAAGTTTTGTACTTGCTTTAATCGGATGGTTTGCATACGAATTCAAACATACAGAAAAAGTCGACAGCGATAGTACAAATTGCTAATGGAGGTTCTATAAATTAGCTGCGATGATTTGCTTAGCCCAACTTTTCCTCCTAAAATTTCTTGAAAATAATTTTAGGAGGAAAAGTTGGGCTAACATTCTCTACTGACAACTCCTCAGTCAGGAGTCATTACACCAATTACTTGGCAATCACCAGATAATAGTTCTTCTTGCCGCGCTGTACGAGCAGGTATTTGCCGTTCAACAGGTCGGCCGTAGTGATGAGTTGGTCGAAAGCGGCCAGCTTCTCTTTGTTGAGCGACACGCCCCCACCCTGTGTGAGCTTGCGCATCTCGCCTTTCGAGGGGAATACGGCAGCAGCCTCAACGAAGAGGTCAACGGCCTTTGCCCCCTCAGCGAGCAATCCTTTGTCAATCTCAAACTGGGGCACACCTTCGAAAACGGCCAGCAGTGTGGCCTCATCAAGCTTGTGCAACGCCTCGCTTGTGGCATTTCCGAACAGGATGTTCGAAGCCTCTACGGCAGCATTGTACTCTTCCTCGGAGTGCACCATGACGGTGACCTCTTTGGCCAGACGCTTCTGCAAGAGACGCAGATGAGGAGCAGCGGCATGCTCGGCAATGAGTGCCTCCACCTCTTCACGGCCGATGGTAGTGAAGATTTTGATGTAGCGGGCTGCATCCTCGTCGGTCACGTTCAGCCAGAACTGGTAGAACTTATAGGGAGACGTATAGTTGGGGTCGAGCCAGATGTTTCCGCTCTCGGTCTTTCCGAACTTTCCTCCGTCAGCCTTGGTGATGAGCGGACAAGTCAGGGCAAATGCCTCGCCTCCCTTGGTACGGCGGATAAGCTCCGTACCCGTGGTGATATTTCCCCATTGGTCGCTTCCGCCCAGCTGCAGACGGCAGTTCTTGTTTTCCCAAAGGTAGAGGAAATCATATCCTTGAAGAAGCTGGTATGTGAATTCGGTGAACGAAAGTCCGTCGCGTGCCTCACCGTTGAGACGCTTCTGCACACTGTCCTTGGCCATCATGTAGTTGACGGTGATGTGTTTGCCTATCTCGCGGGCAAAGTCAAGGAAGGTGTAATCCTTCATCCAGTCGTAGTTGTTCACCAGTTCGGCCTTGTTTTCCGCCTCGCTCTCAAAATCGAGGAATTTGCCCAACTGTTTCTTGATGCAAGCGACGTTGTGGCGCAAGGTCTCCTCGTTGAGCAGGTTACGCTCTGCCGACTTTCCTGAAGGGTCACCAATCATACCCGTGGCTCCTCCCACCAATGCCAGCGGCTTGTGCCCGCATCGTTGCAGGTGCTTCAGCATCATCACTCCACAGAGATGTCCGATGTGCAACGAGTCGGCCGTCGGGTCAATACCCAGGTAAGCCGTCACCATCTCCTTGGCAAGGAGCTCTTCTGTGCCCGGCATCATGGTGTGTATCATGCCGCGCCATTTAAGTTCTTCTACAAAGTCCATTATTTTTTGCTTTTAATTCATTACCTTACAATTTTGCGGCAAAAGTACGACCTTTTTAGCGAATAGGCAAGTAAATCAGCCTCCTTTTAGTGCCCACTACCCTATCTGCCACCATTTCTTTTTGGGAGGCTTGGGAGTGCCGAGCGAATCCTCTATCTCTTCACGCAAAATTTCGGCATAACTCTTTCCCTCCTTTATCATCCGATAGATGGTCCCCCAATCGGGCAAGCCGCCCAAATTGCGGTCGTCAATGAACAAATCCACCTTCAATTTGCGAGAAAATCCCTTGTCTGTCAATTTCTCTTCGGGATAGTCCTTGTTGACGGCATAAAACTCCACACCTCGCTGGCGGCAATACTCTACGGCCTCTTCCAACAATTCACCTTCGCGCACGCTCCACAAAATCAAGCGGTGTTGCTCCTTGGTGAGCATTTTCAGTGTGTCAATGGCGAAGGGTATCTCAGTTCCTATCTCAGGATAGCGATGCTCAACAATCGTTCCATCAAAATCTACAGCTATGGTCATGTTATTCTTGTTTTTATAATACAACTTTACGGGTTGGCAAAAATACTTATTTATGAAAAGATGAGCAAATATGCGACGATAAAATTATAAAATCTTGTACTTTGTTGGCGTATTATGTATCTTTGCAAGCAAAATCAAGAAGCATACACATTGGATATGATACCCGACAATACCGATACCATCTGTGCCATAGCCACCGCCCAAGGCGGAGCTATCGGACTCATCCGCATCAGTGGTCCTATGGCCATTGAAGCCGCGTCGCACATCTTCACACCGATGAGCGGAAAACCCCTGAAAGAACGGCGGAATTATTCCCTGACCTTCGGGAAAATTTTTTCAGACGGGGGAGAAATTATTGATGAGGTATTGGTCTCCATTTTCCGTGCTCCGCACTCCTATACGGGTGAAGATTCGGTAGAGATTTCCTGCCACGGTTCCTCTTACATCCTCCAACAGGTGATGGCACTTCTCATGGCTAACGGATGTCGTCTGGCAAACCCGGGTGAATATACCCAACGGGCCTTCCTCAACGGTAAGATGGACCTGAGTCAGGCCGAAGCCGTGGCGGACCTCATCGCTTCAACTTCTTCGGCCACTCACCGGTTGGCCATGAATCAGATGCGTGGCGGGTTCAGCCAAGAACTTTCCGTCCTGCGCGACAAACTTTTGCATCTCACCTCACTGATGGAACTTGAACTCGACTTCAGCGACCACGAAGAGCTGGAGTTTGCCGACCGTAGGGAACTTTCGCAAATAGCTGATGATATCGAACGCGTCATTGCCCGTCTGGCCGACTCCTTCAGCGTGGGAAATGCCATCAAGAACGGAGTGCCCGTGGCCATTATCGGTGAAACGAATGCCGGCAAATCCACCCTCCTCAATGCCCTTTTGAATGAAGAGAAGGCCATTGTGAGCGATGTACATGGTACCACCCGAGATGTGATAGAAGACACCATCAACTTGCGTGGCATCACCTTCCGCTTCATCGACACCGCCGGTATCCGTCAGACAACTGATGTGGTTGAGAGCATCGGCATCGAGCGTACTTTCCAAAAAATCTCTCAAGCCGACATTGTCCTTTGGATGATTGATGCCGATGATG
>CAZTPB010000145.1:0-5297 GCA_964614555.1 uncultured Bacteroides sp. | reverse complement strand
GGAGGCAATGGACAAACGGACAGTAATGGACAATCCCGGTACGGAAAAATAAGGTGAAAACAGCCTTTGCTTGCAAACGAAGGGACGAACATGGACATGGTGGTGTGCGAAGAAGTGTGAATGTTTATGTGTTTTTGTGTGTATATTTATGCGCGGAATGGCTATAAACAGCCATTCCGATGGCGTAGGAACTATAGTTCTAAGGTCATTGGAACTATAGTTCGTTCTACTAATGCTCTATAGTTCCGAGGGGATTGGGTCTATAGTTCACTTGAAAAGTCACCATAATACCATGCAAAAACGTCTTTTTTAGTGATTTTAGGCTCTATTTGGCGAAGTTGTTATTCCGCTAAGTATCAATCAATTATTTTGTATTGGCGCGATTCCTTTGCCGTATTTCCCGCTTCAAGTCTCCAACTACGAAAATATACGATTCTTGTGCTGCATATTTATGCAGGTTCCAGATTCCCGTATCGGCGGTTACAAACTCTGGCCGATGCAGTCTATATTCGTGTAGAGAATGATTCCTGAAAAGAAAATCAGAAGTCGATATCTATCTTGATATTGTCGGTATCTTCGCTACTTTTGGCAGTTGGTTCGTCCTGTGCAAAGTCGTAATTTTCCCGGGGGGCGCACGGGCCTTGCTGGTCGATGATGTATCGGATAGCTTCGGTCAGTCCGTTGGAGAATTTCTCAAAATCTTCTCTATAAAGGAAAATTTTGTGCTTTTCGAAATTCACTTGTGGTATTTCGCCATCTCCTGACACAATCTTTTTGCTTTCGGTAATGGCCAAGTACATCTCATCCTTCCGGTTTTTCTTCACATCCAGATAATAAATGCGTTTTCCCGCTTTGATGCTTTTTGAAAACACAATGTCTTTTTCGCTTCCATCGTGAGCGGCATACTTCTTCTTGTAATCTTCCATGAATTTATGTCTGTTTCTTTATAGTTTTTTTGAAAATGGCTTCAAAATTGCTCATTTTTTTTAGAAGTTCAAAGAAAAAGTGCAAAAACTTTGCATTTGGATGGAATAATTGGTCAAAAAGAAACTTTGAGGGGTAAAAAAATGCATTGAAAGTTGGCTGAATCAATAATAATGTATAATTTTGCAACTCGTTTGAACCGACTTTGTATTTATTAAGATTTAGGATATATGATTAATAGAGTTCTTATTCGTCTGAAGATAGTGCAAATAGTATATGCTTACTATCAGAATGGAGGAAAAAATCTGGAGACTGCTGAGAAGGAATTGTTTTTCAGCCTGTCCAAAGCCTATGACCTTTATAATTATCTCTTGCTGTTGATTGTTGCTGTCACCCGTTATGCCACCAAGCGTATCGATATGGGCAAAGCCAAGTTGCGTCCGACCAAAGAGGAATTGATGCCGAATATGAAATTTGTCGTGAACAGGTTTGCTGCCCAGCTGGAAGTCAACAAACAGTTGGAAGAGTTTGTCAAAAACCAAAAGAAGACGTGGGATAACGACGAGGATTTCGTAAAGTCCCTCTACAACCGCATTGTCGAGAGCGATGTGTATAAAGAATATATGGCAGCAGAGACGAGCAGTTATGCCGAAGACCGCGAATTGTGGCGCAAGATATATAAGACAATGATATTCAACAACGAGGCACTTGACGCCTTGTTGGAGGAGCAGAGCCTCTATTGGAATGATGACAAGGAGATAGTGGACACGTTTGTGCTGAAGACCATCAAACGTTTTGATGAAAGCAATGGCTCCAGACAGGAACTGCTGCCCGAGTTCAAGGATGAAGAGGACAGGGACTATGCCCGCCGGCTTTTCCGTCGCACCATCCTGAATGCCGACTATTATCGTCATCTGATGAGTGAGAACACCCGCAATTGGGATTTGAAGCGTGTCACTTTCATGGATGTGCTCATCATGCAGGTGGCGTTGGCCGAGATTACGTCTTTCCCGAATATTCCCATCAGCGTCACCATCAACGAATTTTTGGAGATTGCCAAACTTTATAGCACGCCTAAAAGCCCCGGCTTTATCAACGGTATGCTGGACACGGTGGTTAATCAATTGAAAAAAGAGGGCAAGCTGATGAAAAATTGATGTCATTGGTTTGTTATGGAAAAAAAGGCAGATTCAATAACCCAATAATTAATTATAAGGAATAAAACTATGAATGTATTGACCGTATTGTTGCAAGGAGGAGGAGACTTCTCAATGATTATTATGATGGTAGCTATTTTCGCTATCATGTACTTTTTCATGATTCGTCCGCAGCAGAAGAAACAGAAAGAGATTATGAACTTCCGCAAGAGCCTCTCTGTAGGACAGGAAGTGATGACGGCCGGAGGAATCTATGGTCAGGTGAAGAGCATTGATGAGGCTACCAATGTCATCGTGTTGGAGATTGCATCAGGCGTGAAGATCAAGATTGACCGCAACTCTATCTATGCCAATGCTGCTCAGAGTGCTACCAATTAATCCAACACAGCTGTCTTGAGTCTGATGAGATTCTCTAAAGAGGAGATACAGCACCGCTTCGGGTGTTTTGGGAATAAAGTCAGGAACTTCCTTCGCACTCCCCAGTGCAGGGAGTTCCTGCTCTTTTTGTTCTTTGTCTTTGTCGCATCCGCATTCTGGATATTGCAGACGCTGAACGACAGTTATGAGACGGAGGTGACCATTCCTCTGCGCTTGAAGAATCTGCCGGACAATGTCGTGCTGACCGAAGAATTCCCCAAGCAGATAGAACTCACGGTGAAGGACAAGGGCACCGTGTTGGTCAACTATATGTTCGGGCAGGGCTTTGTACCCCTCAGCATAGACTTTGACGACTACAGCCAGAAAGGTGACCATGTGCGTATCCTTTCCGATGAATTGCAGAAGAAGGTGGCCGGACAGCTGGCTGTATCCACGACGTTGTTGGACATTGCTCCCGACACGTTGGAATTGATTTATACAAGGGGTGAAGGGAAAAAACTTCCCGTCAGGTTGGCTGGTGTGGTGACGGCAGGCCGCCAATATTATTTGGCAGGCCGTCAGTTGAAGCCCGATTCCGTTATGCTCTATGCGCCCAATGCGATTTTGGATACGCTCAATGCAGCCTATACCCTTCCCTTGCATTTGACGGAAGTGTCCGACACTGTGCACCAGCAGTTGGGGATACAGCCTATAAAGGGTGCCCGTTTCATTCCCGATGTGGTGGAGGTCAGTCTTTATGCCGACATTCTGACGGAAAAGACTGTTTCTGTACCTGTCACAGGCATCGGTTTCCCGGCCGACAGGCAGTTGAAGACTTTTCCTTCCAAAGTGAATGTCACCTTTCAGGTAGGCGGGCATCGGTTCAAGGACATTACAGCCGATGATTTCCGCATCGAAATCTCTTACGAAGAACTGCTACAGCAGGCTGCCAATGGGCGTTGCCAGCTGCGTGTGACGGAGATGCCTTCGGGGGTCAACCACGTCCGCATAGCACCCAATAGTGTCGAATTTCTGATAGAGCAAATAATACGATGAATTCTGATCCGGTCATAGATGTCCGTGTGCTTGCCCTCACAGGGGGGATTGGCAGCGGAAAGTCTGTAGTCTCCCGTTGCTTGCGTTCGATGGGAATCCCTGTCTATGATTGTGACCGTGAGGCTCGTCGGCTCAACGAAACTCATCCCGTTATCCGCAGGCGGCTTGCTATGCTTGTTGGAGATGCTGTCTATGATGTGGACGGACGGCTCAACAAGGCTGTTTTGGCCGACTATCTGTTTGCTGATGCCGACCATGCCGATAGAGTCAATGCCATCATACATCCTTGTGTCGGTGAAGACTTTCAGCTGTGGAAGTCGCGCCAATGCGTTCCATGGGTAGCCATGGAGTCGGCCATTCTCTATGAATCGCACTTCGACCATTTGGCCGACCGGACACTGATGGTTTATGCTCCTGAAAGTTTGCGCTTGAAGCGGGCAATGGAGCGCGATGGAGTTTCTGCTGAGGCAGTGTACAGGCGGATGCGGAGCCAAATGCCGGATGAGGAAAAACGCCAAAAAGCCGATTTTACCCTGTATAATGATGGCAGAATGCCAATACTGCCGCAGATTTTGGATATTTTAGAGGTTTTATTTTGTGAATCTCGCGGTTGAGTGTTACTTTTGCGCCCGATTTAATAATTACAAACTTACAAGAATAAAAAACGAACGTTATGTTAAGAACTATTTTGTCCATTTCGGGTAAGCCCGGATTATATAGATTGGTATCTCGTGGTAAGAACACACTCATTGTCGAGTCGCTTGATGCTGTCAAAAAGCGTCAGCCTGTCTATGGCAGCGACAAGGTGATAGCTTTGGGCGATATAGCCATGTACACGGACGATGAGGAGGTGCCCCTCCGTCAGGTGTTCAACAATGTGAAGGAGAAGGAACAGGGGGCTTTGGCTTCGCTCGACCCGAAGAAGGCCACCGCTGACCAGCTGCATGACTATATGGCTGAAGTGTTGCCAAACTACGACCGCGACCGTGTCTATACCAATGACATCAAGAAACTCATTTCGTGGTATAATATCCTCGTAAACAACAGCCTTACTGACTTTGCCGGACAGGAGGCTGAAACTGAAGAACAGATGGAAGCAGAATAAGAGAAGTTTATAAGAACGTAAACGGGGGTGTGTCCGCGGACACACCCCCGTTTACGTTTTATGGAGCTATTGCAGCATGAATGAAACGGGTAGGGTATATCGCACATTCACGGCTTTGCCACGTTGGGTGCCGGGTGTCCACTTCGGCATTTGTCTGACAACACGCAGTGCTTCGGCATCCAGTTCGGGAGATATGCTTCTCTTTATCTCGAAATCGCGCAACTCGCCTGACTTGTCAACGATAAACGACACAATGACTCTTCCTGAAATACCGCATGAATGCGCCTCCTTGGGATAACTGATGTTCTGTTGGAGGTATTTCATCATTTCGGCCGGACCTTCGGGAAATTCGGGCATCTTCTCGACTACCATGAAGACCTCATCGCTTACCTTGTGGTAGTTTATCTGCAAGACATGAATCTTGCGAAGTGCCTCTTTCAGTTTGTCCACACTCTCTTGGGGAGCATCTTTATCGGCCACCAACTGCACCTTGAAGTATGCTCCCTTACCTGCTGAGGTGACCTCTTTCCGCACGTCGTTGACATAGTTGGCCACTTCCTCCAACGAACCTTTTTGCTTTGTGCCATTGTGTCCATACAAGTATTCTCCCTTGCTGGTCACTTGCACATTGGGGGTTGGCTGTGTCTCGTCGGAAACTTGATTTTGAGGTGCTTCTTTGCCTTGCAGGCGGAACTGTA
>CAZTPB010000144.1:0-5308 GCA_964614555.1 uncultured Bacteroides sp. | reverse complement strand
TACGGCTTCTATTGGGACAATGCCGGACGTACCTTCTTCAAGGACACCGAGTCGCTGACACGCTTCTCTTCCGAGGTGGGGCAGTGCGTGGATTATTACTTCATGTACGGCGATGGCTCACAAGACGATGTGATGGCTGCCGTGCGCCAACTTTCGGGACAAGCCACCATGTTCCCCCTTTGGACAATGGGCTTCTGGCAATGTCGCGAGCGCTACAAGACGAGCGACGAACTGTGCGAGGTGCTCGACAAGTACCGAGAATTGGAAATCCCCCTCGACGGTATCGTGCAGGATTGGCAATACTGGGGGTGCGACTCCAACTGGAATGCCATGAAGTTCATGAATCCCTATTATATAAATAAGGTGGGCGACGAAAAATGGGCAAAATACCTGCCCGACGACCTCAAACCCCTTGCCAAGGAGTATGTGGAGAAGGGACTTGAGCCGCGCATCAAGAGCCCGCAAGAGATGGTTGACTACGTGCATAGCAAGAATGCCCACCTGATGATCTCCATCTGGGCAAGCTTCGGCCCTTGGACAGAGCAGTACAAGGAATTGGACAAGATAGGAGCACTCTATCCCTTCGACACGTGGCCGCGCAACCGTGGTGTGAAGCCCTACGACCCCTTCAATCCGAAGGCTCGTGCCATTTACTGGAAATACTTGAAGAACCTCTACGACATGGACATCGATGCCTGGTGGAGCGACTCTACCGAACCCGACCATTGGGAAGTGCCCGGCGATGATGCCCACATGACGCACGACGGCTCATGGAGAAGCGTGAAGAATGCCTTCCCGTTGATGAGCAACAAGGGAGTGTATGAGAGTCAGCGCAAGCAGAAAAAGAACAACAAACGCTCCTTCCAGATGACACGAAGCAGCTCGTTTGGTATCCAACGCTATGCTACCTTCAGCTGGAGTGGTGATATCGTTAGTAACTGGCGCGTGATGAAGGCACAGATACCCTCGGGATTGAACTATGTGACCTGCGGTATCCCCTTCTGGAATACCGACATCGGTGGTTTCTTCGGATGGGACATCCGTAACAATCCGCGCGACCCCTTTGCACAAGAATTGCAGGTGCGCTGGATGCAGTGGGGATGCTTCATGCCCTTGATGCGCAACCACCGCTCGGGCCCCATGCTCAACGAAATGTACCGCTATGGAAACCCCGGCGAATGGGCATTCGATGTGCAGAAACAATATGTCGAGCTCCGCTATCGTCTTCTTCCCTACATCTACAGCATGATGGGCGAGGTGGTGCAACGTAGCGGCTCAATGATGCGCCCGCTCTTCTTCGACTTTACGGACGACAAGAAGGCTATCAACCTGACTGATGAATACCTCTTCGGACGCTCCATCCTGGTGAAGCCCGTGACCGATCCTCTCTATACTTTCCAAAACGAGCGTAAGGAAGGATTTGCCATCTATCCCGAAGTGGAGAAGGCGGCTGCTCCCGTAGAGGTATATCTGCCTGCCGGCGCACGTTGGTACGACTTCTGGACAAACGACCTGATGGATGGCGGACGCACCGTGAAGCGCTTGGCTCCCATCGACATCATCCCCCTCTACATCAAGGCCGGTACCATCATCCCCTTCGGCCCTGCCGTACAGTACTCTACCGAGAAGCCTTGGGATAACTTGGAAATCCGTATCTATCCGGGAGCCGATGCCGACTTTGTGCTCTACGAGGACGAGGGAGACAACTACAACTATGAGAAGGGTGCTTTCACCGAGATACCCTTCCATTGGGACGATGCCACACGCACCCTCACCATTGCCGCTCGCAAGGGCGAATACAAAGGTATGTTGGCCAACCGTAATTTCCGTATCCACGTAGTGAAGCAGGGAAGCCCTGCTGGTGACAAGGAACCTCAAACATTCACTGCCACAGTTACTTATACCGGCCAGGAGCAAAAGGTGGAACTGTAAGTGGAATCGTTGTATTTTTGTCCACCTTCCCCTTGACTGATTTTAGGGTATCTCATACACAGTTGCGGGGAAGGTGGCATTTGTCTTGATACCGCTTATTTCGTAAACGGTGCTGTTGCCGCCCCACTCAATCATCTCCATACGGGTAAGCAGCTGACTTTGGGAGTCATAGTTGAGAATGATTTTTTTGTATCCGCGTGCAGTCTTCTTTTGGCTTGTAAGGGTGACGATGAGGCCTTCACTCTCTTTGTTTGCACTGATGTTGGCATTGTTTTCTTCGGCCAGTTGTGCCGGTTTGCCGTGTACACAATAGAGCAACGTGTTTCGCAGGCTCCGCATGGCTTTGTTCTTTGCCGTGTTGAAATCATTCTTCTTTTTGCCACGAATCATGTAAAATCGTTCTCCGTTGATAATCAGCAGGTCGGTTGATGGAGCATTGTAGTGCATGGCCATCTTGTCCGAGTCGCTGATGTAGAGCGTTCCGTCCGATTTGATTTGCTTACCGTTGGCGGCGATGGTTTTTGTCTGTGCAAACTCCCCCACGATGGTGCTAAAAGCCGCATTGGCCTTTTCAATCTGTGCCAAGATGGCCTGATTGTCTTGAGCTCGCAGCAGTGTGCAGAGCATCAAGGTGATTACTGATAATGTTATAGCTTTATAATTCATAATTAGACTTAGTACAATCCTCCATTGATAGAGATACACTCGCCGGTGATGTAAGCAGCCTTGTCAGATACAAGGAATCCTACGAGTTCGGCCACCTCTTCGGGCTCTCCGAAACGGTTCAAAGGGATGGTTCCCTTCAATGCTTTCTCGTCAAGCCCTTCGACCATATCCGTGCGGATGAAGCCTGGAGCGACGGCGTTGACGGTCACTCCCTTGCGTCCCACCTCCTGGGCAAGAGCCTTGGTGGCTGCTATCATACCTCCCTTAGCAGCCGAGTAATTACACTGTCCGGGCAATCCTTTGAGTCCTGATACGCTGGCCATGTTCACGATGCGTCCGCGCTTCTTTACAAGCATGGGTTGGAGCAGGGGACGGGTCACGTTGTAGAAGCCATGCAGGCCGATGCCGAGTACCCGATTCCAATCTTCTGCCTCCATCCACAGGAGCAGGTTGTCCTTGCGGATACCGGCATTGTTTACCACCACTTCAATGAATTCACCTTCGTGTGCCTCTTGCCAACCTTCGATAGCCGCGAGGGTGGCTTCGGCATTGCTGACGTCGAACTTCAACAGTTCGCCTGTGCTTCCGGCCTCCTGGATGAGTTCGAGCGTCTTTTCTGCTTCAGCATCGTTCGATACATAGTTTACAACGATGTGGTAGCCCATTTGGGCAAGTTTGACGCATACGGCGCGTCCGATTCCCCGGCTTCCGCCAGTCACTAATGCATAGTTCATGTTGTTTTTATTGTTTTATTAATATTTTACGAATAAATCTTTTGGCGTCATCTTGTCATTTTGAGCGATAAAAACCTCCTCATATCTTTATCTCTTCCATTACCTTTTCCCTTCCCACCACTTCGGCACAGGTGAATAGCGAAGTCATGCTTACACCCAAGATGCCGTGCAGGTTGAGGCTTTGTCCCGTCAGGAGCAGGCCGGGCAGAGGCGTGCGTGGAGTCAGCACTGTGCCCATCGGGTTGTTGTAATCTTTTCGGATACCGTATGCACACCCTTCCGCACTGGCAATATAGCTGTGGTAGCTGAGGGGCGAACTGGTGTAGATGTGGTCGATGGCTCCTTCCAATTCGGGCAGACGGTTTTTCACCAGCTCCAGACATTGGTGTGCCTTCGTCTCTTTGCAGGTGACATAGTCGGTTCCCCGTCTTCCTACGGGCAGGTGGCTCCACATCTCCACCTCTTTCCAACTCATGGGGGTCAGCAGGTCGATACTGTTTACCGTTTTCATTCCCTTTTCAGGTACGGGATAGTTCACCAGCACACTCTCAGTGTCCGTCAGGTCGATGTGCCACGGGTCGCTTTTTGCCTTATGCACATAGATATTCCTGTTCAGGTAGGGCACAATGTCCGGCTTCAGGCGAATGTTGGCTGTGAACATACCGAAGGTGTTCTCCAGCCGTGCGATGCGGTTGCGGTAGGCACGGCGCATCTTTTGGCTCTCTCCCACCAAGCTCACGGTGTAAGCCGGATGTACGCTGCTTATCACCCACGGGGCAGCAATGAACTCTTCCCCATCGTTTACCTCCACACCGCTCACCTGTCCGTTTGCCTCCTTGATGAGGCTTACGGACATACCGGTCAGCACCTTGCCGCCCATTTGCTGGATGCTTTCGGCCAGATGTTCGGCTATCTGGCCTCCACCTCCTTGCAGACGCCAGGCACTGCGGATATATGAATCATTGATTTGGGCAAAAGTATAGAGAGGCAGGGTAGGGGCATTCAATTCCATTTTTAGTGCCGTACCTGAAAGAATTTTTTTCAAGGTAGGGGAGGAAATTTTCTCTTGCAGGAAGTCGTAAGCCGGGCGGGCAAACAGTGATTGGCTGAAGACATCGCTTCCGCTCATGGGCAAAAGGCTGTCAAAGATATGGTCGCCCACTTGGCGGAGAAAGTCTGTGTATTCCCTCAGTCCTTCGCGTTCGGCGGGAAACTCCTTGGCCAGAGTCTCTACAAAGTGGTCGTGTCCGTTGGCAAAGGCATACGACTTGCCGTCGATAATCACCTCATCGAAGCAATCCCTGTCCAACTCTCTCCAAGGCAAATCCATCAGATTGAAGTAGGTGAAGAGCCGGTTCAGGGCTTCCCCCTCTCCCAATCCGCCCACGTAATGGAAGCCGGTGTCGAAAGTGGCATATCCCCGGCGGAAAGTCTGCAGGCAACCACCCAGCTGTTGTTCGCGCTCAAGTACAATAACCCTCAAGCCGCACTTGGCCAGGATGTATCCGCATTCAAGTCCTCCCAACCCTGCTCCGATAATGATGACGTCGTTTCTTTCCATTTTGGCAATCCGTTGTCAAATGAGTTGCAAAGATACGCCTTTTCTACTGAATATGGAGAAGCAGGTAAGTTAAAAAGCGTATGAAAAAGATGTTTTATAACATAAAACCGATGAATTGTTGATAAATTCCGTGATAAATTCTTTGTGATTTCTTGAAAAAAAACTAATATTGCACCTCAATCTATTGCCGATGAAAGGCTGATGCATGGATTTGACTGATGATTTGTGCGCGTTCACGATTCCTTCTTTAGATATATAATTAATGTATAGTGGCGTACAGTAGATAGAAAGAGACGACGAATAGAAAACTTAATTTATACAATAACTCTAATTATTAATTTAAATTTTATGAACATTAAAAACTTATTCAAGTTCGTCCTTGTTTGGGTGGCCTTGGCAGGAGTTCTTCCGGCAA
>CAZTPB010000143.1:0-5322 GCA_964614555.1 uncultured Bacteroides sp. | reverse complement strand
AAATGTACGCATTTTCTGAAAAAAGAGCGTACATTTGCAGGAGGAAATGTGAATTGGAAAGATTATGAGACAACGAATCAACTATCTGGTGATGCTGTATGCGGTGCTGCTGGGGGGATTTGCCATACAGAAACCGCTGTTCATGCTATACAACACGCCCGAAGGAGAGGGGATTGCAGGGAGAGACTATGCCGATGTGGTGTGGCACGGGCTGTCGCTCGATGCCACAACGGCGGCCTACCTGACTGCCCTGCCCCTGCTGGTGGTGACGGCAAGCGTGTGGGTGAAACGGATGCCCCTGCGACGATGGCTCGCCCCTTACCTGATTGTCATAGCAGTGGTGACGAGCCTCATCTTTGTAGCCGACATGGCACTCTATGCCTTCTGGGGATTCAAGCTCGACGCCACGGTGTTTGCCTATCTCGATTCGCCGTCGGAGGCAATGGCCAGCGTCTCTACGGGATTCGTGCTGCTGCGTGTGGCGGCCATCGCGGCAATAGCGACGGCCATGGCTTGGGTACTGGTGCGGCTGACCCCCGTAGAACTGACCAAGGTGAAGCGGCGCATCAGCGGCACACTCGGCCTGCTGCTGACGGGAGGCCTGCTGTTTTTGGCCATCCGGGGCGGAGTGAGCGAATCGACGGCCAACATCGGGCAGGTCTATTACAGCGACCGGCAGTTTCTCAACCATTCGGCAGTGAACCCCTGCTTCAGCCTGCTCTCGTCGATGGGCAAAAACCGGCGGTTTGAGGAGATGTACGACTTCTTCCCCGAAGAGGAGCGGGCAGCACTGTTCGAAGGACTTTTCCCTGCTCCGGACGACTCCACAGCGGTGCAGCTGCTGAACACCCGACGCCCGAATGTGCTCATCATCCTGTTAGAGGGGTTTGGCGCCGAGTTCGTGGAATCGCTCGGCGGAGCCAAGGGAGCCTCGCCCAACCTCGACCGGCTGGGCCGCGAAGGGGTATGGTTCACAGACTATTATTGCAACAGCTACCGTACCGACCGGGGGACGGTGTGTGCCTTGAGCGGCTATCCCGGCCTGCCACAGACTTCGGTGATGAAAATACCGGCCAAGAGCCGGCACCTGCCCGGCATTGCACGGTCGCTGGGAAAAGCCGGCTATGAGACTGACTTCCTCTATGGGGGAGACATCAACTTCACCAACATGAAGAGCTACCTGCTGAGCACGGGCTACCAACGGCTGACAGCTGACACCGACTTCAGCCTGCAGGAGCGGACAAGCAATGCCTGGGGAGTGAACGACGACATCACCTTCGACCACCTCTACCGCACATTGGCCGCACGCACCGACACGACCAAGCGCTGGCACACTGCCTTCCTGACGCTGAGCAGCCACGAGCCGTTCGAAGTGCCCTTCGACCGTTTTCCCGATGACCGACGGCTGAACTCGTTCGCCTATACGGATGATTGCCTGGGGCGCTTCATCGACCGCCTGAAGCAGCTGCCGCAATGGAAGGATATGCTCGTCATCTGCCTGCCCGACCACGGCATAGCCTATCCGCAGGGAGGACAGACGGACCATACCGAACCGCGCCGCTACCGGGCACCGATGCTGTGGACAGGCGGAGCCGTAAAAGCACCCCGCACGGTAGATTTTCCTGTGAACCAGACGGACCTGGCCGCTACCCTGCTCGGGCAGATGGGCTTGCCGCACGACGACTACCCCTTCAGCCGCAATGTCTTCGGCACAGGATACTCCTACCCCTTTGCCTTCTACACGTTCAACGACGGACTGGCTTTTCACGACTCGACGGGCACAACCGTCTATAGCCACGAGGCCGACCGTGTGCTGACGGACGATCCGCACCCCTCGTCCACCCGCCTCCAACGCGGACAGGCTATCCTACAGACGGTGTTCGACCATTTGGGAGGGATGTAGCCACTTTTCATCCGCAGATCGCAAGCAGATTTACCACGGCAGTCTCTTAGGGGACGAGGGGAAACGGATGCGCGGCCACAGTCAGGAATATTTACTATCCTCTTTTACCCTTCCGGGGTCGTTTCCCATTTGCTGTCGCACCCTTATGCCTCCCTTCTGCCTCCTATTCTGAATAAGAGTCACAAGGGAGTCACAAGGGAGTCACAAGGGAGTCACAAGGGAGTCACAAGGGACTTACAAGGGACTTACAAGGGACCTGAAGGTTTGACAGAGACTGTCGGACAGAGGGAAAAACATCCGCTCTTTTGACGCAAAAAACAAACAGAATCGACTGATTATTAACCACTTCTGAAAAAATCGCCCAAGAATCAGTGCCGTACCCCTTAAGACTTGGCATCGCAACTCTCAAGAGACAATCTGCCAACCCTCAAGACTTATGCAACCACCCTTAAGCGTCCTGCAAAAGCACTTGACAGAGCCGCAACAACTGTCAAGATTTATACAACCAAACGGAAGCCCTGTTTACAGCAGTTCGCCGGCAAGCAGCATCAGGTTGAGGGCTGTGACGACGGCGGCCACGGTGTAGAGCAACACGGTGGTGGCACGACTATTGGCATAACGCCCCATCACACGGCGCGACGAGGTGAGGCCCACCTGCAGGAAAACGGTAATGGGGAGCTGTATGCTGAGTATCATCTGCGAGATGATGAGCCCATAAAACGGATTGTCGATGAAGCAGATGATGAGCAGGGCTATGCCGAGCGAGAGCAGTACACCCGTGCGCGAATGGGTGTCCCTGATGTTGTACGACTCGCTGAAAATGCCTGCAAAGATAGAACCTGCCGCCATGCCGCTGGTGACGGTAGAGGAGACACCGGCCAGAAGCAACGCCACGGCAAAGACCACACCGGCCGCATCGCCCAGCAGCGGAGTGAGCAACGACTGCGCCTGTCCCAACTCCTCGACCGGTATGCCCTGCTTGAAGAAAGTGGCGGCAGCCAGCACTATCATGGCACTGTTGATGGCCCAACCGATGGTCATGGCCAGCAGCGTGTCGAAAAACTCATACTTCAGTGCCTTGCGGATGTGCGCCTCGTCCTGCTGGTTGATCTGGCGGCTCTGTATCACCTCCGAATGGAGGAAGAGGTTATGCGGCATCACCACCGCACCCAGCACACTCATGACAATGAGCATACTCCCCTCGGGGATGGAGGGCTTGACGGCTGAGACCAATGCCTCCGGCCAATCGATGTCGATAAGGAACAGCTCGTAGAGGAAAGAGAAGCCGATGAGCGAAACGAAAGCGATGATAAAGCGTTCCACCCGCCGGTAGCCGTTGGTGAAAAGCATGACGGTGACAAAGGCTGTCGTAAGTACGGCTCCTACGATGATGGGGATGTCGAACAGCATCTGCAAGGCGATGGCACCACCCAGAATCTCGGCCAGCGAAGTGGAGATGGAGGCCAGCACCGCACTGCCCAACACCGGCACAGAGAGCCAACGGGGAAGGTACCGGGTGGCCGCCTCGGAGAGACAAAGTCCGGTGACAATGCCCAAGTGGGCCACGTTGTGCTGCAACATCACCAGCATGACGGTGGAGAGCGTGACCACCCAAAGCAGGGTGTAGCCGAACATGGAGCCGGCAGCGAAATTGCTGGCCCAATTGCCGGGGTCGATGAATCCCACTGTCACCAACAAGCCGGGACCAATGTATTTCAAGAAATCCATGCCACCGAGGTAACGCTGGTGGTCTTTCCGCTTGAGGTCGCGGATGAAGTCACGGAGTTTGCCCATACTCACACCTTAAGGGAGGTTCTATAAATTAGTTTCTTCGTTTATTCGGGTTGGTTCTCTGCTTGGACGCTTTGCTTGTCTTTTTGGTCTTTTCCTTCTTATCTCCTTGATACGTAGCCCGCTACGCATCTTCGTATATAAGAAGGAAAATCCTCAAAAATCCGAAGCAAATCATCGCAAGCTAATTTATAGAACCTCCCTTAAATATATATCTGACATCTAAACAACGGCAAAGATACACAGAAAGTTGCAAACGGACGAAGAAAACCCGAAGATTCTTCGGCCACACCGGTTACAGTCCGCCAAGCTGTCCAAACTCCTCCCCTGTCTTAGGGGGACAGTACGGATAGTTTTTACTTTATTTTAGGGGCATAGCAAGTCCTGAAAAGCACTGTTTATATTCTATTTTCACCGTTGAAATGGGGATTTTTTATCCCGGCAGGTACAACTATGGAAAGTTTTGCGTAATTTTGCCCACGCTATCAGACACATCAAACCAAGAAGCCCCATGAGAGTAATTGCAGATGACAAGATACCTTATATAAAAGAGGCACTCCGGCAAGTGGCCGATGAGGTAACCTACCTGCCGGGAGCCGCAATAACCGCGGCAGATGTACGGGAAGCCGACGCCCTCATCGTCCGTACCCGCACCCGCTGCGACCGCACCCTGCTCGAAGGGAGCCGGGTGCAGTTCATAGCCACAGCCACCATCGGCCATGACCACATCGACACCGCCTATTGCCGCGAGGCCGGCATCGCGTGGAGCAACTGCCCCGGATGCAACGCCGGCAGTGTGGCACAGTATATCCGCTCGACCCTGTTGCTGCTCAGCCGTGAGCGGGGAGTTGACCTCCCCCACTCCACCCTCGGCGTAGTGGGAGTAGGACACGTGGGGACACTGGTATGCGAAGTGGGCAGGCAGGCAGGCATGAAGGTGCTCTGTTGCGACCCGCCACGTGCCGAACGTGGAGAGCAAGGATTCCTGCCGCTGGAACAACTGGCCCGGCAGTGCGACGTCATCAGCTTCCACACCCCCCTCGTCCGCGAAGGCGGACATCCCACCCTGCACCTGGCCGATGCCGCATTCTTCGACTCATTGCAGCGCACACCCGTCATCATAAACACATCGCGCGGAGAAGTGGTGGAGACAGCCGCCCTGCGGGAAGCGCTGGAAAAGGGGAAGGTGCGCGAAGCCGTAATAGACGTATGGGAACACGAACCGGACATCGACCTCACCCTGCTGGAGCAGGTCTATCTCGGCACCCCACACATAGCCGGTTATTCGGCAGACGGCAAGGCCAATGCCACCCGCATGGTGCTGGAAGCCCTTTGCAACCACTTCGGCATCCGGGGACAGCGCTTCGACATCACCCCCCCACCCTTGCCACCGGATACCGACCCCGATGATCCCCTGGCACTCTATGACCCCCGAAACGACAGCCGGGCACTGAAAGAACACCCCGACAAGTTTGAACACTTCAGAGGGCATTATCCCCTCCGAAGAGAGCATTTTTAGCCCAAAAATTGCACAAACAGCAAAAAAATGTGCAAGAAAATGCGTTTATTTGCATTTTTTCTTTGTCAATTGGATAAATATGTGTTCCTTTGCAGCCAGAAATTTATAA
>CAZTPB010000142.1:0-5330 GCA_964614555.1 uncultured Bacteroides sp. | reverse complement strand
GCGAACCCTTCTGCTCGACGTGGGTGCCGAGCACTTGGCGCAGGGCTTCGTCGATGAGGTGGGTACACGAGTGGTTGGCGGCGCAGGCATTGCGCTTGTCCACATCCACGCAGGCCATCATGGGTGCCTCGGGGTGTTCGGGCAGGCGCTTGGCGATGTGGATGGGGAGGTTATTCTCCTTCTTGGTGTCGATGATGTCGATGGTCTCGAATTCGCTCACCAGGGCACCGGTGTCGCCCACCTGACCTCCGCTCTCGGCGTAGAAGGGGGTCTTGTCGAGCACTATCTGATAGAGTGTCTGATTCTTCTGTTTCACCTGACGGTAGCGCAGGATGGAGGTCTCGTGCTCGGTGTAGTCGTAGCCCACGAACTCGGTGTCTCCCTCCTTGAGAGTCACCCAGTCGCCCGTCTCTACGGCGGCAGCATTGCGCGCACGCTCCTTCTGTTGCTGCATCTGGGCATTGAACTCATCGATATTGACGGTGAGCCCGTTTTCGCGACAGATAAGTTCTGTCAGGTCGAGGGGGAATCCGTAGGTGTCGTAGAGGGTGAAGGCGTTGACGCCATTGATCTCGGTCTTGCCGGCGGCTTTCACTTCGGCCATCACCTTGTCGAGCAGGCGGATACCTGTTTCGAGGGTGCGCAAGAAGGATTCCTCCTCCTCCTTCATCACCTTCTCGATGAGGGTCTGCTGGGCCTTCAACTCGGGGTATGCACCGCCCATGTTGTCGATGAGTACGGGCAGGAGGCGATACATGAAGGCCTCCTTCTGGCCGAGGAAGGTGTAGCCGTAGCGCACGGCACGGCGCAGGATGCGGCGGATGACGTATCCGGCCTTGGCGTTGGAGGGGAGCTGGCCATCGGTGATGGAGAAGGCGATGGTGCGGATGTGGTCGGCAATGACGCGCATGGCCACATCGGTCTCGCGGGCAGCGCCATACTGAATGCCTGCCAACTGGCCGATGGCACGGATGATGGGCTGGAACACGTCGGTGTCGTAGTTAGAGGTCTTGCCTTGCAGAGCCATGCAGAGGCGCTCGAAGCCCATACCGGTGTCGATGACCTTGGCGGGCAGACCTTCGAGCGAGCCGTCGGCCTTGCGGTTGTATTGCATGAACACGAGGTTCCAAATCTCGATGACCTGAGGATGGTCGTGGTTCACCAAGTCGCGACCACTCACCTTGGCACGCTCTTCGGCAGGACGGAGGTCGATGTGAATCTCCGAACAGGGACCACAAGGGCCGGTGTCGCCCATTTCCCAGAAGTTGTCCTTCTTGTTTCCATTGATGATATGGTCCTTGGGCAGGTACTGCTCCCAATAGCCGGCGGCTTCGTCGTCGCGGCCAAGGTTCTCCTCAGGGCTACCTTCGAAGACGGTGGCGTAGAGGTGCTCGGGGTTGAGCTTGAGCACGTCCACCAGATACTCCCACGCCCAGCTGATGGCCTCCTTCTTGAAATAGTCACCGAAGGACCAGTTGCCGAGCATCTCGAACATGGTGTGGTGGTAGGTGTCATGTCCCACTTCTTCGAGGTCGTTGTGCTTGCCACTCACGCGCAGACACTTCTGCGAGTCGGCCACACGCTTGCTCTTGGCGGGTGCATTGCCCAGGATGATATCCTTGAACTGGTTCATACCGGCATTGGTAAACATCAGTGTGGGGTCGTCCTTGACCACCATGGGAGCCGAGGGCACAATGAGGTGCTCCTTTGACTCGAAGAAACTCTTGAACGAGTCTCTGATTTCGTTTGCTGTCAACATATTTATAACCTAATTATATTTTTATCTGAAAAATGATTTGCAAAGATACGCTCTTTTTCGTATTTTTGCCCCCACTTTGGCATAAAAGTTATCTATAAAAGGTAAAACTTCACCAAAGAATTGACAAATATGGAAAAAGATATATGAGAAAGGTCTATTATATATATAATCCTAAGACACGTACGTACGACCGCATCTACCCCACCCTGAGGCAGCGTGTATTGAGTATTTTACGCCGGTTGTTCATCGACATGGGATTTGCCGGTGTGTGTTTCCTGCTGCTTTATTGGCTGCTGGGTACCCCGTCGGAGAAGGCGTTGACTATCGAAAATTCGCAACTGCTGGCACAATACAACGTCATATCGCGTCAATTGGACGATGCGCTGGAGGTGATGCAGGATCTGCAACAACGCGACGATAATCTTTATCGCGTCATCCTGCAAACTGACCCCATCTCAGAATATGTGAGGCAAGCCGGCTATGGTGGCACCAACCGCTACGAGCAATTGGAGGAAATGGCCAATGCCAAACTGGTGATAAGCACCACACAGAAGCTCGATTTGCTGAAACGCCAACTCTACATCCAGTCGAAATCATACGACGAAGTGGTGCGGCTCTGCAAGCAGCACGACGAACGCCTGCAGTGCATCCCGGCTATCCAACCCGTGTCGAACAAAGATTTGAAGCAGACGGCATCCGGTTATGGTGTGCGCATCGACCCCATCTACAAGACGCACAAGTTTCATAGCGGCATGGATTTTGCGGCCAATACGGGGACTCCCGTCTATGCTACGGGCAACGGGGTGGTGGTTTCCTCCGGATGGGAGAGCGGTTATGGGCTGACCATTGAAATAGATCACGGATTCGGCTATCAGACACGCTATGCCCACCTGAGTGCTACCCTGGTACGCAAAGGTCAGAAGGTGACTCGTGGTGAAATCATCGGCAAAGTGGGGAGTACAGGCAAGAGCACAGGCCCACACCTGCACTACGAAGTGGTGGCAAAAGGGCGTAAGGTGAACCCTGTGAACTACTACTATATGGATCTTAGCGCCGAAGATTATGACAAAATGGTGCAGATGGCCGCCAATCATGGCAAAGTATATGACTGACCCAATCATGAATCTGAAATTATAATTTAATAACTTAGCAAATCTGCAATATGCCTGTCAATTCCGACAAAAAGATAGAAAAGCTCTATTATTCCACCTGTGAGGTGGCTGAGATGCTGGACATTCCTCAAAGCCAGTTGCGCTATTGGGAGAGGCAATTTTTCGAATATATCAACCCGAAAATGGTCAACCGCAATATTCGCCAATATACGAAGGAGGATATTGAGAACTTCCGTATCATTTATCATTTGGTGAAAGAAAAAGGTATGACGTTGGCTGGTGCAAAGCAGGCACTGAAGGCCAATCGGACGGGAACGGTGCAAACAGCCGAAGTTGTAGCTCGTCTGAAAAGCATTCGTGAAGAGTTGGTAAGGATACGCAAGGAACTCGACGAAGTGGTATAGTATGCACTATAGAATTATTAAAAAAGACTAAAAAATGGCACAAAAATGCAGTGAGATTTCTTTCTGAAGAAAAGAAAGAGTAACTTTGCATCGTTATTGATATGAAGAACAAAATTTTTCTATCTATAATAGTGTAATTAGGGAGTATTTTCGCAGTGATTGCGCATTTCTTCCGGGTTATTTTTTAATAATCTTTTTATATACCATCAAACTTTGAATTAGACATAAGATTAGGGAAGGATGCTTCGCAGGGATGCGGGGCATCTTTTTTGTATGACGGATATCAAATCAGAAAAAAAGGTGGGGGCGTCAAAATGATGCCATTTATTTTTATAGGCGCGGATTAATCGCGCCTAAATCTATTTTTGACACTATGGATTTTCAGGAAAGGGAACCTTCTTGATTTTTACCATTTATAGGAAAGTCCGAACTGAAGAAACTCCTTGAACTGGAAGTAGTTATAACCGCTTTTTCGTTTGATGCCATCGTCGAAGCGCCCGTGCATGAAAAGTTTGGTGGAGAGGTATTTGCTCACGGCAAAATCGAAGGTGTTCTCCCAGTTGGCAATCATTTTTTCGTAGCTGGTGAAACCCTCCAAATGACTCGTCCATGAGATGTTTTTGGCTATTTTCCACGATGATTTTACTGTCAGTTTCGAACCGAATTCCTGCAAAGACCGGTGCCCGTCTTTGATACCGTTGCGACTGGCCACCATGAAGCGGTCGCTGACATAGAGGTACCGGTAGCTTAACGGGGCTATGTTGACCGATACGTTGAAGTTCTTCAAGTTCTTCTTATAGTCCATACCGATACCTATGGTAGTCTCCAAAGGAGAGAGGAACGCTGATGTATAGTCGTTGCTATTGGTGCGATAGTTGCGTGTCATTTGTGTCTTGGCCGTCACCTCGATGGTATAGTACCACGACTTGAATGCCTGTATGCCTAATTTGGAACTGAGTCGTAACATATCGGTGTTGGTGCGGTATTTGTGCATTGTGTCCGAAGGAGCAGTCGTGAATCCCAGTTTGGCTTCGAAGGTGTTGTCCCAATTAATCTTCTGTTCGTCGTTGTAGTTGGCATTCAGTTTCAAGCCCGACATCAGGGTATTCGTGCTCTCTCCTCCTTGACTCCAGTTACCGGAGATATAGTTTTGTGTAAATTGCAGGTAGGTTTCGCCCGAGGTCTTCCAAAAGTTGGGCTTTTTCACTTTCAGTTCCATTCCCTTCACGACATTTTCCTGTTGGTCTTGGGGGGCAAGGACGGGCACCAGATTGAAAGCCGGTGTTTGTCCGGCCGCTTCAGCGGAGGTAATCACCTGTTCGGCCATCACCTGTTCTTCCGTGTAACGGAAATTTTCAGGCGTGTGGCAACAGGCCATTATCAGTGCATGGTCTATCTCCTGCTCGACATCTTCGTTGTGCATGATTCGGCTGCTTTTCGGCAGGAGCAGATAGTCGTTTGAGGCAGAGGCATAAAGTTCCTCATACCAGTCCATAGCCAATGTGTTGCTGACGCTCGATTTATAAAGGGTGGGTTGGGCAAACAGACGGAAATAGCGTGGGTTGATGACAGGTTCCGACACAAGGCTGTCAGCCTCGTATGCATCTACAAGAAGGCTCAAGCGCTCATCGTATTGCTTTTGGATGTCAGCCAATTGGCGTTCGACTGTATTTCTTGTTAGGGGGGATATGGCTGATGCCGAGCCGGCATATGATAGAGCCAAGGCGGCACACATGATGTGTCTCAAATTCATTTCCTGACAGTTTTTATAGTTGGTTAATGTGAGTTGGGTTGGCAAAAATACAGCTTTTTTTTTATAATTCGGGTATTTTAGCAAGTTTTTCAATATAAAAATGATACAAGAAAAAAAACGCGCCATATTCTTCATGTTTTTGCTCGAAAAATGATTTGTTATCGCCAAGTTTTTCGTACTTTTGCAGCTTGATAATGCTCAAGTATTATTGGGCATGGATATATAACATAATTAAATACTTACAATCGTGGCAGAAACTAAGTACATCTTTGTGACGGGAGGAGTTGCCTCGTCACTTGGAA
>CAZTPB010000141.1:0-5399 GCA_964614555.1 uncultured Bacteroides sp. | reverse complement strand
TACTGCGTTGGCCAAGTAAGTACTTTGCCTTTTTCAACTAAATTGCAGAAGAGCCGTCTAAAATAGGAATCTGACAGTTCCATTCCATTTTCTTTGCACCTCCATTTTTCCTCCTGCCATTTTTCCGTTTTTCCTGTATTTCAGGTTAAATAAACTTATAAACAAGCGGATATATAGGAATAATCTACAATTCTTATTTATCTTTGCTCCCAAAAATCTGCCGATAATTTCATACACAAGAAAATCCGGCAGCAAAATTGATGAAACAATCAAAAAACAAACTTAATAGTCAGAAATGAAAAAGTACAGTACCGTCAACAACATTTTCGGTTGGATTTCTTTTGCCATTACAGCCGTAGTGTATTGTATGACCATTGAACCGACAGCCAGTTTCTGGGACTGCCCGGAGTTTATCACCACCGGCTACAAGCTGGAAGTAGGTCACCCGCCCGGTGCCCCCTTCTTTATGCTGACAGCCAACATTTTCTCACAATTTGTAAGCGACCCGAGTCAGGTAGCTTATATGGTCAATATCATGTCGGCTCTACTTAGTGCAGCATGTATTCTTTTCCTTTTTTGGAGCATCACACACCTGACCAAGAAGTTAATATGCCCCGATGAAGCAAATATGACTACCGGAAAACTCATTACCATCATTGCTTCGGGTCTGACAGGTGCTTTGGCTTATACCTTCAGTGACACATTCTGGTACAGTGCCGTAGAAGGTGAAGTGTATGCTTATTCATCACTCTTCACGGCTGTTGTTTTTTGGCTGATTCTCAAATGGGAAGAGAACGCTGACAAACCGCACAGCGACCGTTGGCTCATACTTATCGCCTATTTGACCGGACTCTCTGTAGGTGTGCATTTGCTTAACCTGCTCTGTATTCCGGCTATTGTACTTATTTGGTACTATAAACACAATCCTAATGCCAATCTCAAAGGCTCTTTGGGGACACTCATTGTTTCGGCATTGTTGATAGCAATCGTACTCTATGGTATAGTTCCAGGTATCGTGAAAGTGGGCGGATGGTTCGAACTACTGTTTGTCAATACCCTCGGAACACCGTTCAATACCGGTCTGATTGTCTATATTATCCTGTTGGCCGTAACACTCATTTGGGCCATTTATGAGACTTTTCTCGGCCAAAACCGCCAACGGATGAACATCTCTTTTTTATTGTCGGTAGCTCTTTTAGGCATTCCCTTCTATGACTACGGATTTACCAGCATCCTCATTGGAATAGTGGTGTTGGCCGCATTGGCTTTCCTTCTTTTCAATAAAAAAGCAGGAAAATATCGCATATCTGTACGAACACTTAACACCACCCTGCTTTGCTTGACAATGATTGTAGTGGGATATTCGTCATATGCTGTCATCGTCATCCGTTCAACGGCCAATACTCCCATGGACCAAAACTCGCCAGAAGATATTTTTACTTTAGGCACCTATTTGGGACGTGAGCAATACGGTGATCGTCCGCTTTTCTATGGACAAGCTTATTCATCAAAAGTGGCATTGAAAATGGAAGGTAATCACTGTATTCCTATTATTGACGAAGGGGCGCCAGTCTATCACCGTAAAGAAAAGAAGAGTGTTGACGAACCCGACCGTTACGAACTAGTGCATTACAAACAAAAATATAAATATGCACAAAATATGTTCTTCCCACGTATGTACAGTCCTGATCATACCAACAAGTACAAACAATGGCTTGGAGGTATCAAGGGGAATCAAGTACCCTATGACGAATGTGGAAACATGGTGATGGTAGAGATGCCGACTCAATTGGACAACTTGAAATTTTTCTTCTCTTACCAAATCAATTTCATGTATTGGCGTTATTTCATGTGGAACTTTGCCGGAAGACAAAACGACATTCAAGGCAATGGAGAACCTGAACATGGAAATTGGATTACCGGCATCGATTTCATAGACAATTTGCTTGTAGGCAATCAGGACAATCTACCCAGTGACCTGAAGAACAACAAAGGGCACAACGTCTTCTACTGTCTGCCATTGTTGTTAGGACTTATCGGCCTCTTTTGGCAAGCTTATCGAGGCGAACAAGGCATCAAACAGTTCTGGGTAGTATTCTTCCTCTTCTTTATGACAGGTATCGCCATTGTGCTCTATCTTAATCAAACTCCAGGACAACCACGTGAGCGTGATTATGCCTATGCAGGCTCATTTTATGCCTTCGCCATTTGGATTGGTATGGGTGTGGCCGGACTCACCGAACTACTCCGTAAGAAAATGAAAGAGACACCGGCTGCAATTTTGGCGGCAGTAGCATGTATCTGTGTGCCTATCCAAATGGTCAGCCAGACATGGGACGACCATGACCGCAGTGGAAGATATACTTGCCGCGACTTTGGACAGAACTATCTGAACAGTCTTTCGAAGGAGGGCAATCCTATCATATTCACTAATGGAGACAACGACACTTTCCCTCTCTGGTACAACCAGGAAACCGAAGGTGTGCGCACTGATGCCCGCGTCTGCAACCTCAGTTATTTGCAGACTGATTGGTACATTGACCAAATGAAGCGCCCCGCATACAACTCTCCCTCGTTACCTATCGAATGGAGACGCTATGACTATGTAGAAGGTTCAAATGATTATGTACGCATCGAACCTAAGATGAAGAATGAAATCAGAAAACTCTACAAGAATCAACCGGAAAAAGCCAAATTGGCATTTGGAGAAAATCCATTCGAAGTGAAGAATATTATGAAATATTGGCTTCGTTCGGGCAATCCGGATTTCCAAGTCATCCCTACAGACACATTGGAGATTACCGTTGACAAAGAAGCTGTCCGCCGCTCAGGTATGTTCATTCCCGATTCAGTGGAAATTCCTGAAAAGATGTACATTTCACTCAAAGGAAAAAATGGTCTTTACAAAAATGACCTGATGATGCTGGAAATGTTGGCCAATGCCAATTGGAGCCGTCCTATTTATATGGCTATCAGTGTAGGCCCGCAAAATCATATGGGATTAGGTGATTATTTCATCCAAGAGGGATTGGCTTACCGTATCACACCGTTCAATTGGGTAGAACTCGGCTATTTGCCCAAACAACAGACTTACGGAAGAGAATATTTTATGGACACAGAGAAAACCTACGATGTCATGCTCAACAAGTTCAAGTTCGGAGGTATAGATAATCCGGACATCTACTTGGATGAAACAGTGACCCGTATGTGCCATAGTCATCGCCGCATTTTTGCACAACTCATCAAACGAATGATGCTTGAAGGCAAGAAGGAAAAAGCACTCAAGGTACTCGACTATGCTGAAAAAGTGATTCCTTCCACTACACTTCCACATGACTATATCATGTCCGGCTCCTTGGAATTTGCTGAAGCATATCTCCAATTGGGAGAAAAAGAAAAAGCCAAAGCCATCCTCACACAGATAGGAGACAAAGCCAATGAATACCTCGAATGGTATCTTTCATTGAATGAAAAACAGCTTCAGGCAAAACTTAACGATTGCCAATGGAATTTCAGCATACTGAATACAGTGGCTACTTTGCTGGAAAAATCTGAAGAAGGACTGGCTTACCAGCATTCACTTGATGAAAAGTTTGCCCGACTACGTAGCCGGATTAACCAATAGCATCATTATATTGGAAATAAGGAGAGACCGAAACTGCTGTACAACATACAGATTTCGCTCTCCTTTTCCTTTTTTTCATTAAAAAAAACACAATGTTTATAGAACAACCTCCGAGCATTGTCAGATGGATTTATCCAAAAGCTGTATGGCGAATGAATCCTGATGAAAGAAAAGTTTACCTTACTTTTGATGATGGTCCCATACCAGAAATCACACCTTGGGTACTTGATTTGCTTGAAAAATACAACATCAAAGCCACTTTCTTTCTTGTAGGAGACAATGTAAGAAAACACAAGGAAGAGTTTGATATGATTATCAGACGCGGTCATCAAGTGGGCAACCACACCTATAACCATGTACGCGGATTCAGTGACAAAGCACCGCAATACCTTGAGAATGTGGAGAGAGCTGACGAACTTATACATTCCAATCTTTTCCGTCCACCACACGGATATATGGGATGGAGACAATACCACACACTGTGCAAGCAATACCGCATCATCATGTGGGACGTAGTAACACGAGACTATAGCCGACGTCTGAATGGGAAACAGGTTTTCGAAAACCTGAAAAAATACGTACGCAACGGATCCATCATCACTTTCCACGACTCATTGAAATCGGAAAAAAATCTTAAATACGCTCTGCCTCGTTCCATCGAATGGTTAATAGAACAAGGATACAGTTTCGGGGTGTTGTAAAAAGAAAAAAATGACAATATCCCCCATAGATACCCTACGCTTGAAAACAGAAGCAATGAAACTTGGCTTTTCTGCTTGTGGAGTAGCTCCTGCAACAACTGTCAGCTCTACTGAAGCTGACAGCTTCCGGCGATGGCTGTCAGAAGGTAAACAGGCAGAAATGCATTATATGGGCAACAACATCGAAAAACGCCTTTCTCCAACTCTGCTGATGGAGGGAACAAAAAGCATTGTCAGTCTGGCTATGAACTATTACCCACCGCAGAAATTGCACACTTCATCACAATATGAATTTTCCTACTATGCTTATGGAAAAGATTATCACGAAGTGATGAAAAAACATATATATACCTTATTATATATAATAGAACAATGGACAGATAAGGAAATTCATGCACGAGTCCTTTGCGACACAGCTCCCATACTCGAGCGCTATTGGGCCTGGCGTTGCGGCATAGGATGGATAGGGAAAAACACACAATTGATAGTTCCTCATGCAGGTTCTTATTTCTTTTTAGGAGAAATACTCATCGACCAACCATTCACCCATTATGATAAACCCATAAAAAATCACTGCGGAAATTGCAATGCTTGCATCAATGAATGCCCCACAAACGCTTTAGAAAAACCATATATGTTGAATGCAGCACAATGTCTATCCTATCTGACCATAGAATATAAAGGAGAAACATTACCACCAGAAGCCGCAAATGCCATGGGAAATTGCATCTATGGTTGTGACCGATGCCAGCAAGCATGTCCCTGGAACAAATTTGCCACACCTACAAAAATTGCAGCACTACATCCTTCAGAAGCATTCATGCAAACCACTCATGAAAGCATGGACAATTTGGATAGAGACACTTATCGTACCCTTTTCAAAGGTTCTGCTGTCAAACGGGCAAAGTACGAAGGACTGGTACGCAACATACAAGCAGCAAAAAAACAAAAATAACAAGGATTACATTTCGTATATCCGATAAAAAAGCCTACCTTTGCAGCCGAAAAAACATTTAGTTGCCTCTGTAGTTCAACGGATAGAATAGAAGTTTCCTAAACTTTAGATAGGGGTT
>CAZTPB010000140.1:0-5400 GCA_964614555.1 uncultured Bacteroides sp. | reverse complement strand
TGGGCCGTTTCTCTTCTTAAAACTTGTTTAACAGTCTGTTAGTTTATTGTTTTTTCTTATATTTGCAGGCCGTATTCTGGTTGGAGAAAAAGACTGATTGTATGAATTTCCTAAAGAGAGCGTATATTTGGTGCAAGCGATTCCGCTATCGTCGGGGCTATGGAGTGCATTCGCCTTTTGCATTCGGCCTGCTGACGGATGTGGTATATGAGCGTAGTCCCTATTATGCCTATCAGGATCTGGAACCGTTGCAGTGTGCGCTGCCAAAGGATTCTCTCCGCTATCCTCAGCGGGTCAACAGGCTGCTTTTCCGTTTGGCCAACCATTTCTCTCCCCAGTATATAGTCGAGGTGGGTACTGGTGGCGGATTGAGCATCCGCTATCTTGCGGCGGCAAAGAGCGGTGCTGTGTGTGTCACACTGTGTGCCGATGAACCTGAGGGCCGGGTGAGCGACCTCATTGACGGATGCAAGAATGCTACCTTACTGGTGGGGGAGGAGTTGCAGTTGCTGCGTGAAGAGTTGGAGTTGCACTCCCAGATAGGCTTGCTGCACATTGCTCATACGGTGTATTATCAAGAGGCTTTTGAACTGGCTCTTTCTCATACAGGAAAAGATACGGTGTTCGTTGTCGGCAATATTTATGCCAACCGTGAGAAGCAGGAGTGGTGGAAACGGGTGGTGGCTGATGAACGCACAGGCATCACTTTTGACTTGTATGATGTGGGGATAGTCTTTTTTGACCATACGAAGAACAAGCAACATTACGTCGTGAACTTCTGAAAGTAAAAGAACATAGAATAGAAACAATCTAACAAGAAAAATTAAAGGATGAAAAAAACGTTCAAGAATGTAGCTGTGATGCTACTTGCCGTTGCGGCATTTTCGGCTTGTACACAAGTGCCTACGCAACAACAGACTTGCCAGCAGCAGGGTATTTGTCCCTCGGTGTATGAAAACCTTCCGTTTGAGATGGAGGCTGTGAAACAGCCCTCTTTTCCTGATTATCAGGTGAGCATCGTGGATTTTGGCGCTAAGGGAGACGGGGTGACACTCAATACGGAGGCTATCAACAAAGCCATCACAACTGTCAGTGAGAAAGGTGGAGGAAAGGTGATTATTCCTGCAGGAATCTGGTACACTGGACCTGTTGTGCTGAAAAGCAATGTCAATCTGCATGCCGAAGCAAATGCTCTGGTGGTCTTTTCGGACGATTTTATGCTTTATCCCATTTTGGACACTTCATTTGAAGGACTTAATACGCGTCGTTGCCAATCGCCTCTGTCCGCCTATGATGCCGAAAATATTGCCATCACCGGACAGGGAGTTTTCGATGGTTCGGGTGACAGCTGGCGTCCTGTGAAGAAGAGCAAGATGACCGACGGGCAGTGGAAGAAACTTGTCAATGGCGGCGGTGTGGTCGAAGGTAATGTATGGTATCCTACCGAGGGTTCGTTGAAGGGGGCCAAGGCCACCAAGCAGTTCAATACCCCTGAAGGCTTGACGACCGAAGCCGAGTGGGATGAGGTGCGCCCCTGGTTGCGCCCCGTACTTCTCAGTTTCGTGCGTTGCAAGCGCGTGCTGCTGCAGGATGCCACTTTCAAGAATTCTCCCGCATGGTGTCTTCACCCTTTGATGTGTGAGGATATCACACTGAACCGTGTGAAGGTGTTCAACCCCTGGTATTCGCAGAATGGCGATGCTCTCGACCTGGAGTCGTGCAAGAATGCCTTGGTCATCAACAGCCTGTTTGATGCAGGCGACGATGCCATCTGCATCAAGTCAGGAAAGGATAAGGACGGACGCAAGCGTGGTATCCCTTGTGAAAACGTAGTGGTGAAGAACAATGTGGTGCTCCACGGACACGGCGGATTTGTAGTGGGCAGTGAAATGTCAGGCGGTGTGAAGAACATCTATGTGTCCGACTGCTCTTTCCTGGGCACTGATGTGGGGCTCCGTTTCAAGAGTACACGCGGACGTGGCGGTGTGGTAGAGAATATCTACATCGACAACATCAATATGATTGATATTCCTAACGAACCGCTTCTTTTTGACCTCTTCTATGGAGGTAAGGGAGCCGGTGAGGAGACTGACGAGGAGGTAGCTGCCCGTATGCGTGCTGCCATTCCTGCTGTTACGGAAGAGACCCCGGCTTTCCGCAATATCTTCATCTCCAACGTCAATTGCAAGGGTACCGACGGACGGGCGATGTTCTTCAACGGTTTGCCTGAGATGCCCGTGAAGAATGTGGTGGTGAAGAATGTGGTAATCACCGATGCCAAGAAGGGTATCGTTGTCAGTCAGGCCGAAGATGTGACATTCGAGAATGTGCGCATCGAAACGGTGGACGGCAGCGACCTCCTGCGAGTGAACAATGCCAAGAATCTGAAGGTGGACGGCAAGGAATATGCCGAGATTGGCTTCAAGGCACAGAGCGTAGAACTTTAAGCAATGAAGATATATACCAAGACTGGAGATGAAGGGACAACCAGCCTCGTCGGAGGCGCACGTGTGGCTAAGACCCACGTGCGCCTTGAGGCTTACGGCACGCTGGACGAACTGAATGCCCAGTTGGGGTTGTTGGTCTCCTTTTTGTCAGAAGAGAGCGATGTGTCTGATGTGCGCTGGGTACAGGGGATGCTTTTTGTGGCCGGCACACGGCTGGCAACCGAGGAGGACTCTCCCTATTGGGAGAAACTCTCCCGACTGACCGGAGAGGATGTTGTCCGCATCGAGCAGATGATAGACAAGGGGCAGGAAGGGCTTCCTCCCTTGCATTCATTTATCTTGCCTGGCGGATGTCGTGCCAGTGCTGTGGCCCATGTTTGTCGTACCGTCTGCCGTAGAGCGGAAAGGCGTGTGTTGGCAATGGCCGAAGCCGGTATCCGGGTAGAGGCGGAAATACTCTCATTCTTGAACCGTTTGTCGGACTATTTGTTTGTTTTGGCACGTAAAATGAACAGTATGGCCCATTGCGGTGATTTTTTCTGGAATAATGCTTGGGATTGAGAATAATTTGTTTATTTTTGCGGCCAAATTAATAAAAAGCAAGAATTTATGTATTGGACATTGGAATTGGCATCCAAACTGGAGGATGCTCCTTGGCCGGCTTCCAAGGACGAATTGATTGATTTTGCGGTGCGTTCGGGCGCTCCCCTTGAAGTGATAGAGAACCTGCAGGAAATAGAAGATGAAGGTGAAATCTACGAATCGATAGAGGATATCTGGCCGGACTATCCCAGCAAGGAGGACTTCTTCTTCGATGAAGACGAATATTGATGGACGACAACGCCAAAAGTTGTTGAAAAACAGGCTGATTTGGAAGATGCCGGGGACGATGGAAAGTCCTTGGCATCTTTTTTTCATTTTCGGATGCCCCGCACGATGCGGTCGTTGCCCGAAAGGTCTTTGAGCAGGGTGATGTCTGAAAATCCGTATGCGTGAAGCAAAGCTATCGTGTCTGCTCCGTGTGCACGATTGATTTCAAAGTATAGTCTGCCTTTGGGGCGTAGCAGATTGGTGGCAGCGAGGGAGGTGATGGCACGGTAGAAGCGGAGCGGGTCGTTGTCGGGTACGAAAAGAGCCAGATGAGGCTCCCAGTCGAGTACGTTGCGCTCCATCATTGTCCGTTCGGCATCCTTGATGTAGGGCGGGTTGCTGACGATGAGGTCGAAGGGTGGTTCGTTGCAGTCTTCGTAGTGCAGGATGTCGTGCTCCTGAAAATCCACTTGTGTAGTGTGTAGTGCATTGTTGAGGCGTGCAGTCTCCAAGGCTTCGGGCGAAATGTCCCAGGCGTGGATGTCGCTCTCCGGCCAATGATGGGCAAGTGTGATGGGGATGCATCCGCTACCCGTGCCGATGTCAAGCACACGGGCCGGAGGAGTGGGGTGGTCGCAGAGGATGAGATTCACCAGTTCTGCCGTTTCCGGACGTGGTATCAGCACGTGGCGGTTTACCTTGAAGCGTCTCCCGCAGAAGTCGGCATAGCCCAAAATGTGTTGTACCGGTTCGTGATTCTGTAATCGGGTGAGAATATTTTCAAGTTTTTGCTGTTCTTCTACCGATAATTTCCTATCTTTGCCCATGTAAATGTCCAGTTGGCTGAAACCATAAAGCTCTTCTGCCAATAGCCTGGCAATGGCTGTGGCCTCTTCTGGGGGATAAGTGCCTTGCAAAGTGGTGCGTATGTGGGCGATGAGATGGGACATATCAGGAATAGGTGTAAACTGCTTCTGGGGGACAAAGATAGTGAATTTGCCTTAATGGCAGAACAAAGCGAACAGAAAAAATGAGTGAAGACGAAAAATACATGACCCGCTGTCTGCAACTGGCCCGTTGTGGCAGGCGGGGAGCAGCTCCCAATCCGATGGTAGGGGCTGTCATCGTGTGCGATGGACGTATCATCGGTGAAGGTTATCACATCCGCTGCGGCGAAGCCCATGCCGAAGTCAATGCCGTGCGTTCGGTGAAGCCGGCGGACGAGCCCTTGCTCAGCCTGTCCACCATCTATGTCAGTCTGGAGCCTTGTTCCCATCATGGCAAGACTCCGCCGTGTGCCGACCTGATTCTTTCGCGGGGCATTCCCCGTGTGGTGGTCGGGTGCATCGACCCCTTCTCAGAAGTGTCGGGGAGGGGAGTAGAGAAACTCCGACAGGCCGGTGTAGAAGTGAAGGTGGGTGTATTGGAACAGGAATGTCTGGAACTGAATCGCCGGTTCATTACCTCGCACCTGCAGCACCGGCCCTACATCCTGCTGAAGTGGGCACAGTCGGCAGACGGCTTCATCGACCGTGTGCGGAGTTCTTCCGAAGAGCCGCCGGTAGTCTTTTCCACCCCCTACACCGCCATGCAGGTTCACCGCTTGCGTGCCGGTGTGCAGGCCATCCTTGTGGGCAGGCGGACGGCACTGCTCGACAATCCTTCGCTCACCGTGCGTCATTGGTCCGGCCCGCAGCCTTTGCGGCTGGTTATTGACCGCGACCTGACCTTGCCTGACGGGCTGCATCTGTTCGACGGTGTGCATCCCACCCTGGTCTTCACCGGACGTTCCTCCCATCTGCCTTCCCGTCCGGGGGTGGAGTATTGCACCCTCGATTTCAGTCGCGACATATTGCCTCAGATGCTTTCCTTCCTCTATGCCCGTGGGGTACAGTCGCTGCTTGTAGAGGGAGGCACCACCCTGCTGCAGAGTTTCTTGGATGCTGAGCTTTGGGATGAAGTCCGCATCGAGACGGCTCCTTTCTCCTTAGGGAGTGGCGTGCCGGCACCGAGCTTTTTTAGTGATTAGCGACTAGTGACTAGTGACTAGTCGCTAGTCACTAGTCGCTAAAAAGCAACATTCTCGGCTCATCGCTTGGCCATATCAATAAAGTGCGTTATATTTGCAGTTGCGAAACAGCCG
>CAZTPB010000139.1:0-5483 GCA_964614555.1 uncultured Bacteroides sp. | reverse complement strand
GACTCCCTTGTGACTCCCTTGTGACTCCCTTGTGACTCCCTTGTAACTCCCTTGTAACTCCCTTGTGACTCCCTTGTGACTCCCTTGTGACTCCCTTGTGACTCTCATTCGAAAGGGAGGACAGATAGGAGATAGATGGGAGGCATAAAGAAATGAAGAATACGGCAGAAGAAGGAAAGGGGAAAACAAATAAGACCAAAAACTCGGTTTTTATTTTGGTCTTTCCGTTTTTGTTTTTACCTTTGCATAAAGATATTAACTTTAAAAATATAGAATATTATGAGTAAGAGTTTGAAAGGGACCATAACCGAGAAGAATTTGGGTATATCATTTGCCGGTGAATCGCAGGCCAGAATGCGCTATACTTATTTTGCCAGTGCAGCCAAAAAGGAAGGGTACGAACAGATAGCTGCTATCTTTACTGAGACGGCTGACCAAGAGAAGGAGCACGCCAAACGTATGTTCAAATGGCTGGAGGGTGGCATGGTAGAGATTACGGCCAGCTATCCGTCGGGTGTCATAGGTACTACGTTGGAGAATCTGAAAGCTGCTGCTGCCGGTGAAAACGAAGAATGGACTGCTGACTATCCGAAGTTTGCCGACATTGCCGACGAAGAGGGATTTCCTGCTATCGCCAAAATGTATCGTGAGATTGCTGTGGCTGAGAAGGGGCACGAGGAGCGCTATCTCGCGTTGGCCAAGAATGTGGAAGAGGGAAAGGTGTTTGTGAAAGATGAAGAGGTGACTTGGCAATGCCGCAATTGTGGCTATATCCACACTGGCAAGGAGGCTCCCAAGGCTTGTCCTGCCTGTGTACATCCGCAGGCCTATTTTGAGGTAAAGAAAGAGAATTATTGATTTTCTTGATGTACAAAAATAGATTTAGGCGTGGATTTTCCTTGAGCAAAGCGAAAAATCCGCGCCTAAAAATAAATGTTCATCACGCGGACACCCCCTCTTTTCTATATCGTATAATAAGGAATTGTCATCCCAATTCCAATTTGAATGTCTCCTTTAGCAATTGTAATGCAGGATTTTTCTCTGCCATCATCTGGAATTGTTCAACCCGCCCGTAGGCTCGTTTGAACTGGACTTCCTCTACTCTTATCTGCATTTTTATTTGATTGTTGCGCAATTTTTGGCTTATATGGTTGAGTATGCGCTGTTTCATTTGAAGCAGCTCCTTCTCCACCAGCTCATTGTTCACTGTCACTTCAAAGGTGCAGTCGTCCGATAGTTTCGGAGTCATGTCTTTCATTCGTCCGGCGATGGCACTGTCTTCAATGGGCAATTGGCTGGCAAACTCAAACCAATACTGCCGCAGGTCTTCTTCGCTGAAAGGTTGGTTTGCATTTATGGGAGGCTGTTGGATAGGAGGCTGTTCCGTCGGTGCTGGTGCAGGCTTGCTGGGGGAGGTAGCCGGATGCTGGTGATTCCTGATAGAAATGGACAAGGCACCCGACTTGATGGTCGGCACCCCTCTTCCTGCCTGTTCTTGGGCAATAGAGAGCATGGCTTCTACACTTTGTGCAGAAGTCGCTTGGTTCTGGTTCTGTTCGTGGTAGGGTGGGGTAGCGGGCGCTTTTTCCTGAGGTCTTTGCGTCGTAGCTGTCTGCACCTGGTTGTCAGGTGTGCTGACGGCCTGCTTGTTGAATAGTTGTTTTAAAATCTTCTTAGGGCTACGCCCCCCCACGGGGTCTGCATCTTCTGTCAGTTGCGAAACTTGTATGAGAGTAATTTCTACCAGCAGTCGTTTGTTCTTGCTTGTGCGGTAGTTGAGGTCGCAGTCGTTGCATACTTTGATGGCCCTATATAGGAATTGGGCCTTACACTTCTGTGCCTGTTCCCGGTATCTGTTTTTCACACTGTCGCTCACTTCCAAGAGTGGCAGAGTGGCTTCGTCTTGGCTCACCAGCAAGTCGCGCAAGTGCGATGCCAGCCCGGTGATGAAGTGATGGCCGTCAAATCCTTTGTTCAGAATTTCGTTCAGCAACAGCAACGAGTCGGTCACTTTATGCTCCAACAGACAGTCGGTTATGCGGAAGTAATATTCATAATCCAGCACATTCAGGTTCTCTATCACCCGTTGGTAGGTCACATTCCCTCCTGTGAAACTGACCACTTGGTCGAAGATGCTCAGTGCATCGCGCATACCTCCGTCAGCCTTTTGGGCTATCACGTTCAAGGCTTCTGCTTCCACAGCTATCCCCTCTTTTTCAGCCACATACTTCAAGTGCTCCACCGTGTCGTTCACCCCCATACGGTTAAAGTCATAAATCTGGCACCGCGAGAGAATGGTAGGCAGAATCTTATGCTTTTCTGTTGTTGCAAGGATGAAGATGGCATGGTGCGGTGGCTCTTCCAATGTCTTCAGGAAAGCGTTGAATGCAGCAGTTGAGAGCATATGCACCTCATCGATGATGAATACCTTGTATTGTCCGATTTGTGGCGGGATGCGTACTTGTTCAATCAGCGACCGTATGTCCTCTACCGAGTTGTTTGACGCCGCATCCAACTCATGGATGTTGTAGGAACGCTGCTCGTTGAATGCCATACACGACTCGCATTCGTTGCACGCCTCACCGTTCGGTGTCGGGTGCAGGCAGTTGATGGTTTTGGCAAAGATTCGTGCACAAGTAGTCTTGCCTACTCCTCGTGGCCCGCAGAACAGATAGGCGTGTGCCAGTTTGCCAGAAGCAATGGCATTCTGCAGGGTAGTGGTCAGTGCCCGTTGTCCTACTACACTGTCAAAAGTGGCCGGGCGGTACTTCCGTGCTGATACGATATAATCTTCCATGATAATTGTAAGTCCTATGCATTTGCGGTGCGAATATACGGAAAAACCTTGGAATAAGCGAAGAAAACGGCAGTTTTTTTAGATCTCACGATAACTTGCCCAATATCTTCATCGTCTGCAAATTCTTCTTCCCGTGATAGTATTTCTCCAACACTTGCATGAACAACTCGTCTTCAGCCACTTCGTCGAACAGCGTCATACACGCGCACACCTTCATGGCATCCAAATGTCCGAACACATCTTCGGCACTCTTTCCTTGCAACTCCAGGAATGCCGTGGTTATCTCTCTCAATCGTTTCCCAAGAATCGGGTGTTTCAGATAGGCCCGTGCCTCTTCCAATCCGTCCATGCCATAGTATTGGGAATTGTAACTCCTGCCAATGCCCTTCATTTGTGGGAAGATGTACCATATCCAGTGGCTTATCTTCTGTCCGTTTCTCACTTCGGCCAATGCCCGTTCGTAAACCGATGCGGATGCCTGTGCATCCACAAACCGCTCCAATGATTTTGCTTTGTCTTCCATTGTATTCTCTTTACTTTTTTTCTTCCCTACCTGAGAAAACTTTTTCTCCAACGAGGAAAAAATATCACTGAATTTTATCATTTTGTTTGTTGCCAAAGGTTTCTTCGTATTTTCTTACACATTCATCAATATTGAAAGTCCAGGCATATATGCTGAATCCGTTCTTCTTCATGAACTTGTCAATTTCATCTATGTCATCTATGTCTGTATAGCCTTCAGGGCAATCGTGAAGTATAAAGTTGAAGTATCGGCCCAATCTGACAGATTTGACCTTTGATTGTGCTTCTGATGCACGTTGCTCGGCCTTGTATCTTGTCTTATGAAATCCACAAAATACCAAGTGTGTCAATTTGTTTAGAAATAATTTCATTCCGGCACTGCTATTCCAAGTTTATAAGCTTCTGGATCGAAATAAAAAGTTCTTCCGGTGGATTTATCGATCCCAATTCCCAATTTATACTCAAAAGGTTTATAACCAAGAATTCTTTCTCCCCAATCTTTTCTTCCCCATTCATGAATCCTCTGATACCATTCAGATGTTACAGAAATAAATCTTTTTACAACATCTGATAACATCCATTGAGGATTGAGTTGCTGTCTGTCAGATTGTTTCCATAGGATGAAATAGGGATGTTCTTCCATGATAGAATAATTGCTATGTTCTCCTCCAAGAGTACTGAAAAAATCTCTGTCGCGAACATATTCATACTTTTTTGCTTTTTCTATAGTCCTCGAGTCTGTCAGTCCGTTATCTACAAGGTTCTTCCCTTGGGTGTTATAGATGTTTTCCTCGATAAGTATCCTGGAAGGTCTGTATGAACCATCTATATTCCTTTTTATCAAAGAAATGCATACTTCTTCTTCCGGAATCCCTGCCCATATGGCACCATTCTGGAATCTGCCTTCATCAGCAGCCGAGCCATTATGCCACCAAGGTCTTCTATCATGAAATGTAGGAGGTTTTCTGAATAGTGGCATGATTTTGGCTATACCTGCTTGGATGAATTGTCTGACCCCATAACTTTTTGGATTTAAATAGTTAAGAGTGTATCTGCCTTGATGCAGGTAATTATTGTGTATCCAATTTAAATACATATCTGAATAGAGGGGTTCTGACAGTTCTTATAGTCAATATGACATTTCAAAATCTCCCGAATATCATCTATTTCATTATCAACATGAATGCCAACCCTGCATACACCAGCACAGGAATCACCACACAGATGATGACAGAGTTCAGCACATAGTTCCCTCCCCAACGGTTGAAGTAGTTGAGGAATTTGACCGAACGTTCGAATGCCCAATCGCACCATATTCCAAACACATGCCATGTACCGAGTTTTATGCCGAGCCATATACAGAGTAAGGCTATCGTAGTGATAGGACGACCGATGTAAATGTCCAGCATCACCGTCCACGTTAGCGGAATTAGCAGGTAATAAGCGAGGATGTTCACTTGGTTGTAAGTCAAGCCAAACATCTTGGCTATCGCATACAGAGCCGATGCGACAAAGCGGAAGGTCTGTGTAATCATTTGTTGTTTTGTTTATAGGGTAAATAATTCTGTTTTTTCAGTCGGAAAGCATTCATGGCTTCGTATCTTTCTCGTCTGACCAATCGGAGGTAGGACAGGAGATTGATTACGTGCGCATAGTTCTTGTATTGTTCAAAAGCCAATTCTTTTTTCTTTTTATATTGTCGAGTGACCTTAACGGATTCGAAGAGTGGCCTTAATGAAGAACCTAATAAATAGATTGGTAGCCCTCCGATACCCAAATACCAATAAAATGCTATGAAACCATTTTCCTCGTACAGTCCTATGGGATCCTTATAACATGCATAAATGCCCAATAGCACAACTCCTCCGCAAACCAAAATATATATAGTTGCCACAAGGAAGAAAGAAAGCAAATCCTTAAAATCTTCACAGAAATTCCTCCATACTTTTGAAGGAGATTCGGCAGACATTAGATTCTGCCAGATACACAGGAACGTAAATCCTATGATAAGGGCAATGCCTGCAAAGTGATATGTTTCCATAATTACAGCATTTACTTTTTAGTCATTCTTTTTCTTCCTTTTGTTTGAGCACCTTTTCTTGTTCTTCCTTGATTCTCCTCTCCTTGATGTACTCCAGTTCACCTTTGGCAAACTCCACGTCTT
>CAZTPB010000138.1:0-5543 GCA_964614555.1 uncultured Bacteroides sp. | reverse complement strand
ACATCGAGCGCGACCTCTTCACCTGGTGGAAAGAGGGAACCATCTCGCTGTATGACTTGGTAAAGATAGCAGAGACAGTGCTCGCCTTCATGGGCAACAAACAGAATGAATTGGACGAAGAGGCTGTAAAGGCTCAGGAAAATCTGGAGAATTGGGAGGAAGACCGTAAAGCTGATATTGACGACTGGAAAGACTCCGGCTTCTTGAAAGGCAAACTGTTGGGTAAGAAGAAAGACATCTTCGCCCTGCACCAGGAGACTCTGACAGAGTGCTACGTGGCCAAGACCACCATCCGTGCATTGGAGTTCGCCAAGAGACTGGCAGCCAGACTGCTGACCGAGTTGAGCAACCTCTCTTCTGAAATCGGTGCATTCTATGCCAAGATTTCCCAAGCCATCGATGAGTGCGACAAGCAGATCGCAGCCAACCGGAAGGAGAACAAGGGCATCGAAGACATGACCGGTGCCATCATTGAAGTGAGTGAAGAGGTGCGCATCTCAAACTTCGAGAAGGAACTGATGACCAACAAGAGCGACCAGCCGGCTATGGCCACTGAGCTCCGCAAGGTCATCGTACCGGAAGGCGACTTTATCCCCTTTGACGACCTGGTGAGCCGCATCTCTGTGGATCGCATCAAAGACGCTTTTGACATCCGCCTTTCATCCATCATCAAGGAGAAACACGAAGTCATCTGCGGCAAGAACAACAAACTCCTGGGTCTGAACATCCTGCAGCAGCTCCAACAGGTGCTCACCACCGATGAGGAGATTCAGAAGTTTGCCCTCGAACTGGTAAAACAGAGCGGTGTCTATCTGAAATTTAACGACACGGAAATGAACCGCTACATCCCGCATGAACGAAATGAAAACCCCGCCGTAAATCCGGCTTCCATTAACTGCAAGTACATCTTAGTGTCTATACCTTCACCCGAAGAGAACGAAGAGCTGAAACGTTTTGCAGACAAACTGGCCAACGCTTTCAAGAACTCGTTCAATAATGGTGCACAGGCTACAACTCTTCAAGTGGATATGAACAGTTCACGCAAAGACGAATTGTCTATCGTCTCTGTAGTGTACTGTTTCCCGCTGCGTGCCATCGACTGGCTCTCGACCTACAAGACTCGTTACGAAGACCTGCTGATGACAGCCGACGGCCAACGTGGCACAGTCAACAGCATCCTGCTGCACAGCGAAGGCGACGGCAGCCTGTTGCCGCCCGTATTCATCCCCACAGAACAGGAGAAAGCTGCAATGGCAGCCACAAACACCGCCCCTACACAACCCACAAGCCCGCAAGTGAGCGTACCGCCCACACCGGGAGCTGTGCCACCCATTCCTGGAACCATACCTCCACCACCTCCCGTCGTTGTGTTGCCACAGCAGCAATATTACATTGCGGTGAACGGCCAGCAGACAGGTCCTTTCGGGGGTGAACAGCTGCTGCAGATAGCAAAGAGCGGCCAGCTGACCAAAGAGACGTACGTCTTCACACCGGGTATGGCAGGATGGACACTCGCCGGTCAGGTACAAGATTTGGCCTGCCTGTTTGCTCCGGCATTGCCTCCCCTTCCACCCGTACCGGGAGTGCCTCCTATCATGTGATATAATAATAAGGTATAAGCAAAAACAACAAGATAAAAGCAAAAGACTATGGCAAGAGAATCAAGAGCCGCCGGTGCACGTATGCGCACCGGTATATGCCTGCAAGATGATTGCGAACTGGCAAAAAGCAAAGAGAAACAGACCGTCCGTATGGGACACGACTTTGTCTGCAAGAAATGCGGGGCAGAACTGCATGAAGTGAAACCTGACCCTGATGGACCTCCTTGGAAACTCATAGGTGGCATCGCAGCCGGTGTCCTCGTATTGGGAGGCGGAGCTGCAGCCCTCTTCATGGGAGGCGATACCAAGGTGAAGACCATCTCACTGAACAAGACCGTATCCGAACGCTATGAGGGCGATGCCGATACGCTGGTGGCAACCGTAAACCCCAAGGACGCCAAATATACATTGGTATGGGCTTCTTCAAACCCGGAAGTGGCCACAGTCAGCAGCGGTCTGGTCAACCTTGTCAGTTCAGGCGAAGCTGTCATCACAGTCAGTGTGAAAGAACAGCCTGACATGAAAGCCCAATGCCAGATTACGGTCAGCGAAGAAGAGACAGACGAGGAAGGAGATGAACAGCAACTCCAAGACAGAGAGGGTGAAAACCAGCCCGAAGGAACCAACATCGCACTGATGAAGTTTGCCGAACCGGCCATCAGCATAAAGGTGGGCGACGGACAGATTGTCACACTCAACATCGAACCCGAAAATGCAGACGAGACGCTGAAATGGACCTCATCTGACGAAGCTGTAGCCACAGTGACAGACAATGTGGTGAAGGGAGTGGCTCCCGGAAAGGCCACCATCACGGTAGAATCCGAGCGTACACACACCAAGGCTGTATTGGAAGTGACAGTGGAGGCTCAAACAACAGGCAAGCCTCAAGGCGGAGGAACCACTGACGGCACCGTGACCAAAGACTTTGGCTATGCTACCTATAAAGGCAAGATGAAAAACGGCAAGATGCACGACAACAACGGTGTGCTGACCTTCAAGCAAAAGCATATCATCGAACCGCGCGATGTGAAGAAGCGTATGGCTGAACCGGGCGAAAGGGTCGTAGGTATCTTCGAAGACGGCCACCTGACCACCGGCACATGGTACAAGAACGACGGTAACAAAGAAACCATCATTCCCTAAACATACCGATTGATTGTATGCTGAAATCAACCAAATACCTCATTTGCCTGACGGCCCTGCTGCTCCCGCTCACTCTGTGGGGGCAGCAGACCGGGGTTTGGGCCGGCGGAAAATTACGGCAGACAGCCGAGAAACTTTCTGCCGAACTGCCTTTTGCCATCGTAGCGTATGATTTCGCAGAACGCTACCTGACGCTGCTGCAAGGAATGGAACCGGAAGAACGGGCTTCACGCATGATGCGCGACGATGTGAAAATCCTGCAAGGAGACCTCAACTTCATCGGGATGATAAACGAACAAACCTCGCTGGAACTTGCAGAAAAGGAGAATCATTATCGGATTGCTTTTCTGAACGAAAACTCTCCGCTGATAGACATCGTCTTCCCAGCGTCGTGCCAACTGTTGACAGGCAAACGGTTGAGCGAATTGGAACAGGATTTTGTAGAAGGGCTCATGGCTTACCGGTACCAACCGACAAAGGAAGTCCCACTGAACCAACGGATGGCAGCCATCCATGAAGACAGCCTCTTCCTCTACGAAGGGGAAAGCTACTACATGAAAGAGATCAACCAGCACCTCTATGCCAGACGGGTGAACGGACAAATAGAACCCTTCTTCGACGGAGCCAGACAGCTTGAAAGTGTATGCAATCTGCTGCAGAGCGAAAAGGTGGCCGGACGGACGGTGTTGGACATGACTGTGCGCAAGTATGGCCTGCGCAAGGAACAGAAAGTATGCCCGCTCCGCAACTGGATGGCATACGTCCGTGCTGCCGGATGCCGACTCTATACAGGCATCGAACGGGTGGATGCGGATAAGATTTATGCTACAGTGTTCGCCGTGAACAAGGCTTTGAACTATAATCATGTGATGAATGTGGAAATCCCCCGCTCTGTGTTTGCAGCCAAGGAGGAGGAGAGGCGGATCAGTGGGGACATCACCCTGTTCGTCCCGATGCACAATGTGGCTGCATTGTTTGGAGAACTTGAAAACAACAAATAACATGAAAAAGATATTGTCATTCATCTTGCTCGGCAGCTTCGGCCTGCTGGCAATGGCACAACAGACTGAGGCTGAAATAAAAGCCCAGATAAACAAAATCAAACGTTCGAAATCCTACCTCTCGGCAGAAGCTACCATGAAGACTGAGGAGGAGGCCAAAGCAGTGGCATTGGAACTGCTGGTAGGAGAAATCAACGATTGGGTAGAATCGAAAGGAAAAAAAGATGAAGTGCAGCAAATCGTTTTGCAGGACATCAACAGCAACACCCAACAAATGGACATGAAACGCGGCAGCCAGTCGCGGGTCTTTGTCTATGTAAAAAAGAAAGATATCGTCCTGATATACGGCGAAGGCCAATTAGTGCTCAATGACGAAGAGCTGCAACCTCTGTCGGCCATCGCATCGCAAGGAAGCAATGCGGCTCAAGAGACTCCGGCTGCTACAGAAGAGCCTGCAACACAACCCCCGGTTGCAGAAGAACAACCTGCAGCAGAAGAGGCAGCCCCCGCCCCCGAAGAACAACCGGCTACAGAGCCTGCCGCACCGCAGGAAGAACTGTCGCCGCTGCAACGCATACAACAGGCCCAGACCATGACAGCCATGAAATCGGTGTTTGCAAAACTGAAGGGGGAAGGCAGAATCACCTATGGGGCCTACAAGGGCGGCGAACTGAAAGAAAACTGCTATCTGCTGTTCTACGACCGCGCAGGAAACATCAAGGCGGTAGTGAAGAAAAGCGGAGACACGATGACTGATACACAAAATGGGGCAGCAGTAACCCTGACCTCGTTCAGCGGAATGGGAGCTTACTGGTTTGTCCTGAATCAATAACCAAAAAACAATGTAGAAAAGACATGAAAAGAACTGTATTGCATTGGGCCATGGCTATCGTGTGCATGATGATGAGTGCAACGGCTTTTGCCAACAGTGTGACACTGGAGATTATGGACGGGCTGGAAAATGCCGCACTGAAAGCGAAGATGGAGCGTGCTTCCAGCGAACTGCTGACCGAAATAAACCGGGCTTATGCCGAAAACCGTGCCTTGAATCTGGCCACCCTCGGCATTGCCGAAACGGCCAAAGACGGCCTCATCGCCCTGTGGGAGAATGCCCATTTCTACTGCGACGACACAGAGGTTGTGCAGTCGTGCATCACGACCAACAACGGCTACGAAGTGCGCCAAATCCCCCTGATGATCAAGCCGGCACACGAGACACTCGACGATGCCTATCAGGAGGCTGTCATCACCTACAACCACAGCGGACAGATTACCCGTGTGAACTTTACTCTCAGCACCACAGTCTATCAGAATGTGATGAAGAAGGGCAAGACCGTGACCGAGGTGGGACGCCGCCAGCAGATTCTGTCGTATGTGGAGCAGTTCCGCACCGCATACAACGAAGAGAACATCGAATTTCTCAATCAGATATTCAGTGAAGATGCCCTCATCATCACCGGAACAGTGACCAGGGTGAAACAGAACGACGACAGCGGGAAAATCACGTTCGGCAACAAGGTGACCTACAACAAGAAGAGCAAGGCTGAATACATTGCCAGCCTGAAACGCAGCTTTGCAAGCAACGCATGGATTAACGTGAAGTTTGACGACGTAAAGGTGGTGAAGCATCCCAACCCGCAAATGGAGGGATTCTACGGCGTGACCGTACACCAGCTCTACAGCAACAGCAACGGCTACAGCGATGATGGCTACCTCTTCCTGCTCTGGGACTTCCGCGACAAGGACAATGTGCAGATTCACGTGCGCACATGGCAACCCCGCTGGATGGACGAAGGAC
>CAZTPB010000137.1:0-5630 GCA_964614555.1 uncultured Bacteroides sp. | reverse complement strand
AAAAGCAATGTCTATAAAAACTGATGCAAGTTATTTTTTTAATGTCACTAAATAAAGAAAAGAGCCATTTCTTTTGCAGCCCATCAGGTTTCTTACTATCTTTGCACACAAACAGTATAACAACAACCACAACATGAAATTCACACACCGTATCATTTGGAGTCTGTTGCTGGCCGGAAATCTGGCCGCCGGACACGCACAAGAAACACTTGACGAACAACGCCCGCGCCTGTCCATGCAGACAGCCATACAACGCCCACACAAACAACGTCCGCCATCCGACCCGGCCAATCCTTCCGTACACGACCCCGTAATGGCCAAACAAGGAGACACCTACTATCTATTCGCTACCGGAATGGGAATCTCTGTGATGTCAAGCACTGACATGAAACATTGGAAGCGCGAACGTCCCGTGTTCAGTGAACCACCCCAATGGGCTACAGAACTTATACCCGGATTCCGCGGCCACATTTGGGCACCGGACATCATCCACCACAACGGACGCTACCATATCTTCTACTCATGCTCGGCTTTCGGTAAGAACACCTCTGCCATCGGACATGCCTCCACCCCTACCCTCAACCCCGAGGATGCTGATTTCGGTTGGACCGACCATGGCATGGTAGTACAGTCTGTACCCGGACGAGACAACTGGAATGCCATCGACGCCAATATCATCATAGACAACGAAGGCATTCCGTGGATGAGCTTCGGCTCTTTCTGGGATGGCATCAAAATGGTACGCCTGACAGCAAACATGGACAGTATAGCCACCCCACAACAATGGCGTACCATCGCCCGCAAACGAGGCAACGAAATGCCTCCTACTGACGAAGGTGCAGCAGGCGACAATGCCATCGAGGCCCCCTTCATCTTCCGCCACGGAGACTACTATTACCTATTTGTTTCGCACGACTATTGCTGCCGGGGCAAGGAGAGTACTTACAAGATTGCCGTAGGCCGTTCCAAAGAGATACTCGGTCCCTATCTGGACAAGGAAAACCGCCGGCTCGACCAAGGTGGAGGCACCATCGTAGCGAGCGGCAACGGGCGCTATGCCGGTATCGGCCATCAGGCAGCTTATACGTTTGACGGTACGGACTACCTGATTGCCCACGGCTACGATTTGGAGAGAAACGGCCGGTCGGTACTCGTTATCCGCCCCATCACATGGGACAATGAGGGATGGCCCCAGATAGAACTATAGCCTCCCGTTTTCATCTATCGGATCAATAACTTTAAAGCAGAAATACATGATGAAAAGATTCAGCATCAAGACATTCATGGCTTCCATACTGGCAATGGCAGCCATCCTTCCTGTTGGCGCACAGGACGATGTCACGAAGTTCTTCCTGACAAACCACGACTTCGACAGCCACTTCGACTATCCTGCCAGCAGTAGTGCCACTGTCAAACAGGAAATCAAGGAAATCAAAGGCTGGACTCCCGACCTCAGTGCCGACTACACCATCACCGGTGTCTATGAATTCGGATTCAGCGGCACATACAACAGCTCCAAAGTGCCTGCACAAGGCTACAATGGAGGAGCAGGAGGCGGCCTGGCACTTTCTACCGGATGGAGCCAGACATTCTGCTATTATCAGGAGGTTACCTTACCTGCAGGAACCTACACCATCCAAGCCCCCACATACAACGGGAAGTCTGTCTCCGCAGGCACATCCAAGCTGGCATGGATTCCAACCACCGGCACAACTACTGCCTCTACACTGGCTGCATACCCGTCGAAAGAATGGACACTCGACCAAATAACCTTCACCTTGTCCAAACAAACCACCGGCAAACTGCAGATAGGATATCAGGCGGCAGCCGGAAGCTCGGCCAACTCAGCCAACTTATTGATTGACTACGTGCAGATTCTGGCCAAGGAGATGACCATTGACAAGACACAGCTCAAACTCAACCTGCAGACAGCCAACACCCTCTACGGTGAGGGCAACGGACTGGCAGCCGACTCATTGAAGGCCATCACCAATGCCGCACAAGCTGTTTATGACAACGAAGCAAGCACCATGCCCGAAGTGCTGGAGGCAAACTACCGGCTCGAGAACATCATCGAATACTATCGCATTGCCAATGCCTCGGAAGAGTCACCGGTCGATCGCACCAGCTACATACAGAACCCCTCATTCGAAACCAACGGCACCAACGGATGGACCGTGAAGAACATGGCCACACAGAGCAACTCGGTCTTTTCCATCAAAAACGGCACCTACTATATCGAGACATGGGTCAGCATCGGCAACCAAATCGATGATGCCTCTGTCAGCCAGACCATCAAAGAACTGCCTGCCGGCAACTACAAACTTACAGCCTATGCGCTGCACATCCAACAGAAAGGCGACGGCTCCATCAGCAACAACGGAGCCGCACAGACCGGTGCCTACCTCTATGCCGGCACAGGCAAAACGCCCGTGACCAACATGAAACAATACGCTCTGACCTTTTCCATCCTCGACGAGCAAGGCGACATCGAAATCGGACTGAAAGCAGAAAATGCCACAGGCAACTACCTCTGTCTGGACAACTTCAAGCTCCAATACATCGGAGCCATATCGCCCGCCAGCTATGCACAAGAAGTGCAGAAACTGGTCGATATGGGACAAGAATACCTCGACAAAGGAATCCAGAACACCGTAGCCGAAACATTGACAGCCGCCATGGAAGCCGGAAAGACAGCCCTGCAAGGCATCGGTACGGAAAACGGCGTCATCACCTACGACCAAAGCAAACTGAACGAAGCCAGAACCCTGTTGTCGGAAGCACTGGAGGCAGCAGAAGCATCACGGGCCCTCTACGACCAGCTGCAAGCACGCATCGACTATGCACTGAAGGTCTATACATGGTGGGAAGGGACACCCCGCAAGGCCACTTTGGTGAATGTGCTGAAGACCAACATAGAGACCGCCCAACAGAAACTGACCGACTACACACTGACAAACAGCCAAATCAACAATGCCATCAGCTCATTGAACAACCGCATCAAGGTGGTTGACAAGAAAATCTATGCCAGCGGAAGCGCCTGCGGCACAGAGGAACAGCTCCAACTATCCACCAGCCAATGGTGCTACGAGCGCAGTATGCAGTCGAAACACTGGATAATCTTCTGGGAAGCAGGCTACGGCACCAGCGCACCGGCTTCTGTAGCATCCATCCTCAACACTGCCGACCGTGTGTTCGAACTCTATGCCGACAGCCTCAAGTTCATCACCATCAACCAAGGCAAATCAAAAACCGACACCTACAAGATGATTATCCGCCTGCGCTACACCGAGGATTGGGAAGCCAGCGGCAGCGGTATAGACAATGTCATCGGCCTGCTCACACTCTCGCGTTGGGCATACACTTCACGAGACGGACAGACCGTGGCCCACGAGATAGGACACTGCTTCCAATACCAGACCCACTGCGACAACAACGACTGGAACGGATGGATGTACAATTGGGGAAGCGGCAACTACAACGTCTTCTGGGAAATGTGCGCACAGTGGCAGGCATACAAATACTACCCCGAAATGCAGTTCAACAACGAGTGGCTGACAAACACCCTCAACGGGCTGCACAAACATCCGTTGGCCGTAGATTTGCGCTACAACAACTATTTCATCCAGGACTACTTCTGCCACAAGCACGGTATGGGCTTCCTCGGACGCCTCTGGAACGAATCAAAAAATCCTGAAGACCCCTTACAAGCCTATATGCGACTGACCATGGACCAGAGTCTGAACAGCGAAGCACAGCTTGACCTGTTGGGCAACGAGATGTGGGAATACGGTGCACGCATGACCACTTTCGACATGGATCCTATCCGCACCTACGGTGCATCTGCCATCGGCAAACGCAACCAGACAAAACTCACCAAAGACAGCGAAGGAGGATGGACTCCTACTGCAGCAGACTGCATCGAAAACTTCGGGCACAACGCTATCCGGTTGAACGCACCCGCCACTGCCAAGACCGTCTATGCCGAATTCACTGGCGAAGCCGGCAAAAGCGGATACACCGCCTACAACATCACCAAAGCCGGATGGAAGATAGGCTTCGTAGCCCTGAAGAAAGACGGAACACGCATCTATGGTGACATCGCCACAGCCAACTATAGCAAGCCGGATACCACCGTCACATTCGAATGTCCGGCCGGTTGCTCATACCTCTGGCTCGTAGTCAGCGGCGCACCTACCGGCTACTGGACGCGCGACTGGATAGACTGGGACGGCAACGAAGGCGTCAAAGAACAATGGCCCTACAAAGTAAAATTCCATCAGACCAATGTCCATGGCTACGCCAACAACAACACCTACCCCGAAGCTATCCACGAGGTAGTCTCCGACCGTGTACGACCGACAGACACCAACGTCTATTCCATCACCGGCCGTCTGGTTCGCCAAGGCTCCCCTTCACTCGAAGGCCTGCCCCACGGAGTCTATATCATCGGTGGCAAGAAAGTGGTGAAGTAGCCAGCATTTTTTCGACACTGATACAACAACTCATCAACCTTTGTATATCAAACAGGAGATGTACCTTTGTGCAGATTTGGAAATTTCCAAATCTGCACTTTTTTAATCTACAATCAGCCATCAAAACAATTGAAAACCGCCCCAAAATTAAACAAGAATGCCGAAAAATAACTTATCCCAAGCCTTAGGATAACTAAACCAAGCTTTGAGACAAGTAAATCAAGCCTTGGGATAATTAAACCAAACCTTGGGATAAAGAATATTCAGGCACTCTCTCTTTTTCGGTTTGTATGCTAACGATTTCCGTTGACTGATTTCCTTCTTATTTGTAGCCAAGGTTGACAGGGTTAAACATTATTTTTAGTTATCGTTGACTTATATTTAACTTAGTGACATTAAAAAAATAACTTGCATCAGTTTTTATAGACATTGCTTTTTCATTTACTCATCTGTCAGTCTCTCTTTTTGCCGCTTTTATCTTTGTTCATCAGTCACATAGCCCGCTATGTTCCTTCTTCACAAAGACAAAATCAATCAAAAATAGAGACTAAAACTGAAGCAATTTATTTTTTCAATGTCACTTAGTCATAATATTGGGGATTCTCCGGTGGTAATTTTGTCATTTCCCAAATATGTAGTATCTTCGCAGAGAATAAGCATTTGAATAAAAAATTGAACTCACAAGGATTTCTTGACAGTTCGCCAAGCGTTATAATGCATAATCCCCCATGCCCGACCGACTGACACCCGAACAGCGCCGGCGATGCATGAAGAGCATCCGCAGCCGAGACACGAAGCCCGAGATGATGGTGCGCCGCTACCTCTTCTCGCGCGGATTCCGCTACCGGGTAAACGTCAAGCGCCTGCCCGGCACACCCGACATCGTGCTTCGCAAATACAAGACCGTCATCTTCGTCCACGGCTGTTTTTGGCACGGCCACGAGGACTGCCCCCACTTCGTCCTCCCCAAGACCAACACCCCCTTCTGGCAAGCCAAGATTGAGCGCAACCGAAAGCGCGACCTCTTCAAACGTCTACAACTCCGCCTTCTCGGCTGGCACACCATCATCCTGTGGGAATGCCAACTGAAACCACGTGTACGCGACCTCACCCTGAAGGGCCTCGAACGCACCCTCAACCAAATCTATCTGGAGA
>CAZTPB010000136.1:0-5655 GCA_964614555.1 uncultured Bacteroides sp. | reverse complement strand
CAGCGTGAGGCCCAGCAGGTTCAGGTAGAACGCCACGCGGCGGGTGGCGAACAGGGTGTGCAGAAACTCTTTCATACGTCTTTTTTTCTTTGTTTTTTATAGGTTTTGCCTCTTCGGCACTGTTTTTCTTTTCGTTCTGTTAGTTGTTGTATTTCAGATGTTTGCAGTTTCCTTGCGATTTCTGTTTTAGGGAACTCGCGTTTCTGCGGCCGGAAACTCCCGTTTCCGCCCTTGGAAATTCTCGTTTCCCCTCGGGGGAATTCTCGTTTCCGCCCTTGGGAACTGCCGTTTCCTACGGCGGGAAACGGAGTTTCCCAAGGAGAAAAAAGTTTCCCTGAGGGAACTCGCGTTGCGCTTCAGACTCCCTTGGCAGGGCACGGCACACACACGGGGGACCGATACAACATTATTATTACTATATTAGTGCTTATGATAGTGTGTGCGTGCGCCTGCTTTATTGGGTTAAAGTTCAAGGTTCAATCTTTTAACTTTTAACCTCCTACTACACCGTAATCTGTGCCACGATGTTACCGTCGAACATGTTGATGATGCGGTCGGCAAAGCCGGCGTCGCGTTGCGAGTGGGTCACCATCACGATGGTGGCGCCTTCGGCATGGAGCTGCTTCAGGAGGTTGAGCACCTCGAGACCGTTCTTCGAGTCGAGGTTACCCGTCGGCTCGTCGGCCAGGATGACCTTGGGGTTGCTGATGACGGCGCGGGCAATGGCCACACGCTGCTGCTGACCTCCCGAGAGCTGGTTGGGGAAGTGCTTGGCGCGGTGGCTGATGTCCATGCGGGCCATCACCTCCTCCACGCGACGCTTGCGCTCCTCGGCGGGCACCTTCATATAGACGAGCGGAAGCTCGATGTTGCGATAGACGGTGAGGTCGTCAATCAGGTTGAAGCTCTGGAAGACGAAGCCGATGCCGCCCCGGCGGAGCATCGTCTGCTGCTCTTCGTCGAAGGTGGAAACCTCCACTCCGTCCAACCAGTAGTTACCCTTCGTGGGGCTGTCGAGCAGCCCCAGGATGTTCATCAGTGTGGATTTGCCACAACCCGAGGGACCCATGACGGCTACGAACTCGCCCTTCTCTACCTCGATGCTTACACTATTGAGAGCTATCGTCTCTACCATCTCTGTACGAAACACCTTTGCGATGTTCTCCGTCCGAATCATTGTCTTTTCCATTCTTTCTGTCTGTTTTTAATAATATCACCGGAGTTTTTCAATCGTCCTCCTATTCTATTGTACTACAAAAACTATGCCAAAGTAACTTACCCCTGATTATCAAGTTTTTAAATTTTTATATACAGCCGAAAAGTTGTTGATTTTGTGCGATTTCGCACATAATTTGTGCGAAATCGCACAAAATTACAAATAAAAGTTCTCATTCTTTACAAAAAGACGTATATTTGCACTCATATATTATATAAATAAGAGGTGTATATGCATACGAGAAAAGAAAAACTGGAAGCCATGGGGCGCTTTCTGGATATTTTGGACGAACTGCGCGTAAAGTGCCCTTGGGACCGCAAACAGACCAACGAAAGCCTGCGCCCAAACACCATCGAAGAGGTGTATGAACTGTGTGACGCTCTGATACAAGACGACAAGAAGGAAATCTGTAAGGAGCTTGGCGACGTGCTGCTGCACGTGGCATTCTATGCCAAAATAGGTGAAGAGACGGGTGCTTTCGACATGGCCGATGTCTGCAACCGACTGAGCGACAAACTGGTGTTCCGCCATCCGCACGTATTCGGAGACACAAAAGCAGAGACAGCCGGACAAGTATCGCAAAATTGGGAGCAAATCAAACTGAAGGAGAAAGACGGCAACAAGACAATACTCAGCGGAGTGCCATCAGCCCTGCCGTCACTCATCAAGGCTTACCGCGTGCAGGAAAAAGCTGCCAATGTGGGATTCGACTGGGCCGAACGTGAGCAGGTATGGGACAAGGTGAAAGAAGAAATCGGAGAATTTCAGGCCGAAGTAGAGAATATGGACAAGGAGAAGGCCGAAGCTGAATTCGGCGACGTCCTCTTCAGCCTGGTCAATGCCGCCCGGCTCTACCGCATCAATCCGGACAACGCCTTGGAGCGCACCAACCAGAAGTTTATCCGCCGCTTCGGATATGTGGAAGAACACAGCATCCGACAAGGCCGACAACTGAAAGAGATGTCTCTCACTGAAATGGATTCCCTGTGGAATGAAGCCAAGGAACAGGGGCTTTGAACAGGTGTTTTTCTTTCTTATCGGATAAAAATCTTTCTGATAATGAAATTTTCAGCAAAAAAGTTTGCGATTTCCACAAAAAGCCGTACCTTTGCACCGCAATTAGCAAATTGGGGTATGGTGTAATGGTAACACTACAGATTCTGGTCCTGTCATTTATGGTTCGAGTCCATATACCCCAACAGGGGTGAGTGCCGCCTTCCAACTGACTTCGGTCGTGGAGGGCGGTTTTTTTTGTGACATTAAATTAAAAAAAATCATTATTTTCTTGTACTTTAAAAAAAATATGTATCTTTGCAGCGGCAACAGCCCCCGTTCGGGTGGTTGGGGCTTTACATAGTGGAAAAAGGACGTTTACGAACGTTTCTTCCGAACTCAAATCTCGCAAATTTGACTATACTCAGGAAGATAACGGCAACCGGAATGTCCCATGTGGGCGCATATTTTATGCGTCTCTCTTGGTCGTCCTTGTGGCGACCAAGAGAGATTGTTATAATATCTGTAATGACGTGGGCTGTTGTGTTGCTTATCCTTGAGTAGGGGCAATGCGAGAGCCTGAGTTCGGGATAAGCGAGCAGGTAAAGACTCCCACGTCACTTTTGTTTCGGACTAAGATAAATCAGCTAAATTCGGGGGTCTATAGGCTACAACGTGAAGAGCCTATGTGGCATGGTAAACAAATGTTTGCTATTTTCTTGAGTTGTTTGAGTTTTTTCGGCTCAGCGATTGCTCAAGAAAGCGAAACGGAAATATGCATTGATTTTCGCGTGGCTCGTGGAGTGATTGAACGCGACTTCAACAACAATGCTGAACGGCTTGAAGAGATAATACGGTTTTTGCAAGAGATAAAGAACTCCAAAGATATCCGTATAATGAAGGTCGAATTTTGCGGTTCTGTTTCGCCGGAAGGTAGCAGTTACTTCAACCAATGGCTGAGCCGTACCCGTATGGAGACCTTGGAAAGGTATGTACGCGATCGGATAGATATACCGGACAGTCTGGTGGCTTATGACGACAAATATATTGCTTGGGGACAACTGAAAGAAATGGTCAAATCTTCTGAAGAACTGGATGAGGATACCCGTAGCCGGATTTTACAGATTATTCTTTTGCAGCCCGACCCCACCGCTGTCGATCATTTGGGAAAACCGATAGACAGTCGCATTCTGGCACTGAAACAGCTTGATAACGGCAAGGTTTGGAAAGACATGCACCGCCTTTTCTTCCTCCAGATGCGTTCGGCTTGTGCTTTGATTATTACTTACGAGAGGTCAAGACGCCTGTTGAGCCAGATATGCCGCATACCCGTACAGGATGTGCAGCCCAGCGAATTGTTGCCTGTTACACCGGTGGAAATCCAACCCCATTTTGAAGAATGGACTCCCGGACTCTATGTGAAAAGCAACGGAATCGGATGGATGATGCTTATCAGCAACGCCGCTGTGGAAGTGGATCTTTGCCGTCACTGGTCGTTTACATTGCCTGTTTATTATTCTGCACTCGACTATTTTACCCGCACTATCAAGTTTCGTACATTTGCCGTACAACCCGAGTTACGTTATTGGTTCAATGCCAATGAGGGATGGTTTGTAGGAGCACATTTCGGATTGGCTTATTATAATTACGCAGTACAGGGAGATTGGCGCATACAAGACCATAACCGTGAGACACCAGCTATGGGTGGTGGCCTCAGCGGAGGCTATCGTATGTCATTGGGCAAGAATGAACGTTGGCATCTGGAGTTCACATTGGGAGCGGGTGTCTATCCCGTGCACTACGACAAATTTCATAACGAACGCAACGGGTTGCTTTACGAAAGTAAAAAGAAGACCTTCTTTGGTGTGGATAATGCGGCCGTCACGATTGCCTATAAGTTTGACCTGAAAAAGAAAAGATACTGATGATGAGAAAACTTATATATATAATAAGGTATATGCTCCTTGTCCTGCCGGTAGGTTTCACATGGACATCCTGCGACGTGCACGAACTTCCCGACCCCTCTGAACGGGCCGGCCTGAAAATCCGTCTGGAGTTTGATACCTACATGGGCGAACAGGATTGGTTCTTCACCCGTAGCAGCACTTCCACACGGTATATTGACACACACGATATGCGTTATATCGTGCGCGCCTATCTTCTCGGACCTGACGACAAGATGAGCAGCCGTTTTGAACAGTTCAGTTACTACAAGCCGATATTTTCCGTAGGCGATGACTATACGCTGGAAGAGGAAATCAGCCTGCCTGCCGGGAAATACCGTTTCATGGCTTGGGCAGACTTCGTGTCACGCGGGACGGACGAGCATTGCTACTACGACTTCGGAGAGTTCAACAACATCAGACTTTATGGCAAGCACCAGGCCAATACGGATTACCGCGACGCCTACCGGGGAACGGCTGACACAACACTGGTCACCGGCATTGCGGAGACTCCGGTCACCACATTGGTACTTCCTATGGAACGTCCGTTGGCCAAATACACGTTTGTGACCACCGACTTGCAGGAATTCATTGACAAGGAGGTGCGTCTGATGGCTGTTCGCGGGGAACAGGCCGACAGTACCCGTGCCTACTATGTGGTGGCCGAAGACTCTACCCGCGTAGATACCCGCGGCCTGAACCTCGAAGATTACAAGGTGGTGTTTTACTACCCGATGTATATGCCTTCCACCTATAATATATTCACCGACAAACCGGTGGACTCATCCGTGGGTGTGCAGTACAAGTCGGGACTGACGGTAATGAACAACGACGAAGCCCGCATGGGATTCGACTATGTGATGGTGGGAAACACAGACGCCAAAGTGACCATCCAAGTGGGACTCTTCGATAAAGATGACAACCAGATCTCCATGTCCGAGGCTTTCGACATCCCCCTCAACCGCAGCATGAACACCATCGTGCGGGGCAAGTTCCTCATGCTCGATGCCCAGGGCGGTGTCAGCATCGACCCCTCGTTCAATGGAGACTATAATATCCCGGTTTTTTAAATCTTAGCAACCCGTACAGACAATGAAAATGAACAGATATATCTCCCTCCTCCTCACCGTCATCCTCCTCGCGACGGCCTCTTGCCAACAGGACGAACTCGTCTCCGGTGGCACGGATGAGACGGTCACCCTGACCTACAGCGTAGGGGTTGACCCGGACGATGCGGCCACCCGCGCCATCGGTGCCGGACAGAGCATCGACCAACTCTTGGTGGGAGTCTTCTACGAGGGAAGTCTGGTAGAAATGCATACCTTTGAGAACCGCACGGCGGAAGGAAAGTTCCCCATCTCTATCCCCCTCTTGCGCGGCAAGACATACACCCTCGCTTTCTGGGCACACGACAAGGACAACACCGCCTATACGGTAGATGAATCCACCATGCAAGTCACCGTGGATTACAGCAAGTACAACGGCAAATCCCTTCGGGCCACC